>JAIRZC010000151.1 GCA_031267455.1 Accumulibacter sp.
GTGTGGATTGAAACATCCGAAACCTCCTTTCAAGGATCCGCCAAACTCCATCCGGCGCACGGACGGGCATTGGCAAAATTCGAGATTATCCCGGAAATCTGTCGGACTTGACCGAATCCTCATTTCGCTTTGCTCCAGAGAAGTCCGGCGAGTTTCCGGGATTATTCCACGAGAAACCGGTTTCGGGTATGCTCGCAAGCGTTTTATGGACGAGTTGGCCTGAAATTTTGAAAAGGAAGGAAAAAAGAAACCCTCGCATCTTCCGCGAAGACGAGGCGACAAATGGTCGGGGCGAGAGGATTCGAACCTCCGACTCCTACGTCCCGAACGTAGTACTCTACCAGGCTGAGCTACGCCCCGACTCTCGGACTTTCGCCGCGCCGGACCACAAAGGGCGGGTCGGTCAAAAATCCCGCGTAACGGCGAAGCGGGGGAATTCTAGCAAAGAATCCTTGCAGGGGGAAGCCGGAAGGCTTTCGATAGCGGCGGCGGCAAGTCCGGCCTCGGCTTCGGCTTTTTGTCTCGCGTACGCAAGCGCGCCCGAGGCTCGTACCGCCGAGAGCACCTTCCCAAAATCGCCGCGTCCCGATGTTTCGATGGCCCTGCGAACACAGGTTTTTTGCTCCGGCGCCCCATTTTGGAGAACGTGGATCAGAGGTAGCGTCGGCTTGCCTTCCGCGAGATCATCGCCGAGACGTTTTCCGATCTCGGACTCGACGCCCGAATAATCCAGCACATCGTCGATCAGCTGAAAAGCGACGCCCAGGTGCCTTCCATAATCGGCCATGCACCGCTCGATCTCGGGTGAAACCTTGCCGAGAATCGCGCCGATCCGCGCTGCGGCCTCGAAAAATTTTGCCGTTTTACAGCAAATGATATCCAAATACTCCGATTCTCCGATATCGGCGTTGTGGCAGTTCATGAGTTGCAACACTTCGCCTTCGGCAATGACGCTCGTCGCCTCGGACAGGGCCTGCATCACGCGCATCTCGCCAACTTCGACCATTATCTCGAAGGCTCGCGAGTAGAAAAAATCCCCGACGAGAATGCTCGACGCGTTTCCGAAAATCGTATTCGCCGTTTGGCGACCGCGTCGAAGCGTGGAATCGTCGACGACATCGTCGTGAAGAAGCGTCGCCGTATGGATGAATTCAACGACTGCCGCGAGCGCGTAATGCGCGGTACCGCGGTACCCAAGCGCGCCGGACGAGAGTAGGACGAGGGCCGGGCGGAGCCTCTTTCCACCGCCCAGGAGGATGTGCTCGGCAATCCGCCGCACGAGGCTTGCCCTGGAACGAAGGCGCGCTTCAGCGATCGCGTCGACGGCAAGCATGCCCTGCCGTATCGGTTGGAAGAGTTTTTCAAGATTCACGAACGACCCCTGATAAGTCCGAGCGCGCGTCGGCATGTCGGCATTCTAAGGTTTTTTCTTTAAGGCGCGGGCGCGATTGAAAAACGAATCGTCAGCACATGTTTTACGGACCCAAAACAAGAAACCCGGCATTTATTATTCTAGAAGCATATTCATTCTCACAGGACGTAGCGAGACAAGTCTTCGTTTTCAGCCAGGACGGCGAGACGCTCGTTGACGTGGGGTGTATCGATTTCGATTTTCTTGATGTCGTCGGAACCGGCGCGAAACGCGATTTCCTCGAGCAAACGCTCCATCACCGTGTACAGGCGGCGCGCGCCGATATTTTCGGTGCGTTCGTTGACCGCCCAGGCGATTTCGGCCAGCCGTCGGATACCGTCGGGCGTAAAGGAAAGCGCCACGTCCTCGGTCGCCATCAGCGCTTCATACTGCGCCGTCAGGCACGCGTCGGTCTGCGTGAGGATGCGCTCGAAATCGGTCGCGGAGAGCGAATCGAGCTCGACCCGGATCGGGAAGCGCCCCTGGAGTTCGGGGATCAGGTCGGACGGTTTAGCCAGGTGGAAGGCGCCGCTCGCGATGAAGAGGATATGATCGGTTCGTATCATTCCGTATTTCGTCGACACGGTCGTTCCCTCGACGAGCGGCAAGAGGTCGCGCTGGACGCCCTGGCGCGAAACGTCCGCGCCCTGTACTTCGCTGCGCGACGTGATTTTATCGATCTCGTCCAAAAAAACGATGCCGTTCTGCTCGACATTATAGACAGCGTCGAATTTGATCTCTTCATCATTGATGAGCTTTCCGGCCTCCTCGTCGATGAGCAATTTCCGGGCTTCGACGATCTTGAGCTTGCGCGGTTTTTTTCGCGTATTGCCCATATCCTGAAGCATTCCCTGGATTTGCGAAGTAAATTCCTCCATCCCGGGCGGCGCGAAAATCTCGGCGTGCATCGAGACACCGCTGACTTCGATTTCGATTTCCCGGTCGTCGAAATCGCCTTCGCGCAGCTTTTTCCGGAATTTCTGGCGCGTCCCGCTTTCATCGTTTTCGGGCGCATCATTACTGAAAAACTTGCCACGCGCCGGCGGAAGTAGCGCGTCGAGCAGTCTTGCCTCGGCCGCATCCTGCGCGCGCGCGCGGACCGCCTTCTTCGCGCGCTCATGTCCGTTCTTGACGGCGACCTCGACGAGATCGCGGATGATCGTTTCGACATCGCGCCCGACGTAGCCGACCTCGGTAAATTTCGTTGCCTCGACCTTGATGAAGGGAGCGTT
>JAIRZC010000011.1 GCA_031267455.1 Accumulibacter sp.
ACGAGCGCCGCGATTCCAAGAAAAAGACCAAACAGACTGGTTTTATCCATTTCGGCGTCCCCTCCCTTTCTTTGATTCACCTTCTCCAAGGATACGGGCGCGCAGGCGGGCGATGGCCAAGCTATGCAGCTGACAAACACGCGATTCGGAAACGCCCATGATCTCGCCGATCTCGCGCAGGTTGAAATCCTGCTCGTAATAAAGCGCCATCGCCATTTTTTCGCGCTCGGGAAGCGCGTCTATCCCTTGGACGATCCGGCGCCGCAGGTTCACGTCTTCGAAAATCTTCGATGGGTCGCAAGAATCGTCCGAAAGATGCCTTTCGAAAAAATCATCACCTTCATTTTCGACAATGTCCTCGAAGGAGAGGATTTGATGGCCTCGGGCGTCCTGGAGCGTTTTTCGATAATCGGAAAGCGGCATGTCGAGCGCCGCGGCGAGTTCGGCCTCGACCGGCGCGCGACCGAGTTCCTGTTCGAGTTTCGAAATCATGGCCTCGATTCGCCGCAGGTCGCGGCGCAGGCTCCTCGGAAGCCAGTCGTTTTCACGCAGGCCGTCGAGCATCGCGCCGCGGATACGCTGCGACGCGTAGGTCTCGAATTGCGCGCCCATCCCCGTCTCGAAACGCTCGATCGCGTCGAGCAGGCCGATCATTCCGTTTTGCACCAGATCCTCGACCTGAATGCTGGAAGGCAGGCGTCCCATCAGATGGTAGGCAATGCGCTTGACGAGCGGGGCAAAGCGATGCACCAGCTGATCCTTGTCAATCTGGCCGGTTGCATTGTACATGGGGTCTGGACTTTTCAGGCGTAAATCGCTACGGGGTCGACATATCGGCTCAAGTGTAACAGTTGTTGGCCGAATTTTTCGAATCGATTGTTTCCATTCGTATAAACGGGCCAGTCGAGCATATTCTCGGCGATTTCCCGGCAAGTTCTCGTCGCCATGGCTTCGGGGAACATTTCCGCGACGGGCTGGCCGAAATGCGCGGCCTTCTGGAAGTGCGCGTCAAGCGGAACGTATCCCGAAAAGTTCAGTTCCGCAATCGCGCGGCTGCGCGTCACCTGTTCGAGGTTCCTGTAGATCGTCGTCGCCTCTTCCAAGCCCGAGACTTTATTTACCAGAATCCTGAAATTCCTGTGCGAATACCCCAAGCTGACTTTTTTGATCAGGGCATACGCGTCGGTTATCGATGCGCCCGTTTTCGAAATGACGATGACGGTCTCGTGCGCGGCCAGCGCGATCGGCGAAAAACCCAAGTCGTGGTCGGGAGAAGCGTCGACGAGAACGATGTCCGCGAAAGCCTCCAATTCGGAAATGCACGAAAGAAACGCGCGTTGCTGCTCGTTCGTCCATTTCCGGAGTTTTTTCATGCTCCGGGCGATGGGAAGGACGCGAATGTTCGTGGCGACATTGAGAAGAATCTCGGAAAGCGATTTCTCGCTGTCGACAACATGTTGCAGATCGCCGCGCGTAGGGAAACCGAAACACGAGGCCATGTTTCTGCGCGAATTCTCATCGAGGATCAGGACCCATTTCCCCAAGCGCGCGATCAGTACCGCGAGGTTGGCGATCAGGACGCTTTTCCCCACGCCGGGACTTCCAGCGGAAAACGTGATGACCCTCAGTTGCTCCCTGTCGAGCAGACGCCGAAGCCCGGCCGCCTGATCACCATCGAAGCTAGGCATGTTGTCCTCCCGCCGCAACGGCGAAGCCCGCGCCGGCCATCATCAGGCCGGGTTCTATGCCTTCGAGCCGTTGCGGGGAAAGTTCGGGCACATCCTTGAAAGCCCGATGCAGGAGGTAGGGACGGTTGGGCAGGTGCAAATCCTCGGGAACCCGCTGCCCGTTCGAGACATAATACAAGCGCAAGCCCGATCGCAGGATGACGTCGAGCGGTGAAGCGATCCCCGCCGCTTCGTCGATCTTGCTGAGGATGCAGCCCGCCAGGCCCGGTCCCGAGTAGGCGCGAACGACGTCTTCAAGCGTATCGCCGCGGCTCGTCGCCGAGAGGAGCAGGAGGCGCTGGACACCGCGACTGAACATCGCGACCTGTTTCCCGACCTGTTTGTCTTTCTGGCTCATCCCGATCGTGTCGATGAGCACCATGTGCTTATGGCGAAGGTCGTTGAGAATCTGATCCAGTTCCTTTACGTCTTTTGCGAGATAGACCGATACGCCGAGGATTCGCCCGTAAATGCGGAGTTGCTCGTAAGCGCCTATCCGGTAGGCGTCCGTCGTGATCAGCGTCACCTTGCCCGCGCCGTGCCGCAGGACGCAGCGCGCGGCAAGCTTGGCGGTTGTCGTCGTTTTTCCGACGCCCGTCGGCCCGACGAGCGCGTAGACGCCGCCGCGAATGACAATGTCGGTCTCGGCGTCGAGCGTCGCCAACATCCGGTTCGTTCTCTCCTGAACCCATGCGCGCGCCCTGGAAACATCGATGTCGGTCGGCAATCCGGTAAGGAGGTCGCGCGCGAATTTCGGCGAAAAACCCGCTTCGAGCATGTGCCGCGCAATCTCCGTCTTGGTTGGTTCGAGGCGCGCGGCTTCGCCCCACGCCATTCCCGCAAGGTGCTGTTCGACGACCTTTCGTAACGAACGGATTTCGCTCAAGACTTCGGCGGGAACGATCTCGGCTGGCCGCCCCACCTTCGGAGAAGGGGTAAATTCGGGAGCGGAGCGTTGCGTCCATACGGACGGATTTTCCAAGGGGGGCCTGGTCTGCGCGGGCGTCTTGGCCGCCGCGGTATTTCGCAGCGCCATATCCACGAGCGCCGCGCTCGGCGTCGAGGCCCGCCGTAGCGCGCTGATGGCCGGCGGAGAAATTCTGACCGCGTAATCGTCGCTTTGAAGCGTTTCGGCCTTCAGGCGTTCCTTTTCCGGAAAAACCTTTTCCATTTCCGAGGGCGCAACCGCCATGATTTCGACGCCCTCCGGAATCGTGCGATTGGAAAGAATGATCGCCTCGGGTCCCAAAAGTTCCTTCACTCTGAACAGAGCGTCTCTTGCGGTCGCAGCGACGAATTTTCTGACGTTCATGCCTTGCCTCCGATGACCGAGGTAACTTTGATGAGTTTGTTTTCAGGCACTTCGTTGTGGGAAAGCACCTTCAGTTGAGGAATGCCGCGCCGCAGAAAACGGGACAGCAACATCCTGAGGTTGCCAGGAACGAGCAGTACCGACGGCAGGCCGAGGTCTTCCTGGCGCCGCGCAGCCGATGCTGTTTCGCGGATCAACGTATCGGCGAGTCCCGGCTCGATGCTTGCGCCCTCACCGCCTCCGGTAATCGCCTGTATCAGCACGCGCTCAAGCTGCGGGTCCAGCGACATGACCTGCATTTCGGTTCCGGCCGGGTAGAGCTGCTGGATGATCGAGCGGCCCAGCGCGATGCGTACTTGCGAAGTCAGCGTTTCCGGGTCCTGCGTACGCGTCGAGGCTTCCGCCAGCGTCTCGGTGATCGTGCGCATGTCGCGGATGTGGATGCCTTCGTCGAGCAGGTTCTGTAATACTTTTTGCAGAACGCCAATCTGGATCGACTTGGGAACGAGGTCTTCGACGAGCTTCGGCGTCTCTTTCGCGAGGTGTTCGAGCAGTGCCTGCGTTTCCTGGCGACCGAGCAGTTCCGATGCGTGGGAAAGAATCAGGTGGTTGAGGTGCGTCGCGACGACCGTACTCGCGTCGACGACGGTGTAGCCGTAGGCCTGCGCCTGTTCGCGCAAAGGAGTGTCGATCCAGTAGGCGGGCAGACCGAACGCCGGATCCTTGGTCTCCGCGCCCTGGAGCTGCCCCACGACATGTCCGGGATTGATTGCGAGGAAGCGTCCGGGGAAGGCCTCGCCCTGGCCGATTTCGACACCTTTCAGGAGTATCCGGTAGGTATTGGGTTTCAATTCGAGGTTGTCGCGTATGTGAACGGGAGTGATCAGGAAGCCGACTTCCTGGGCAAATTTTTTCCGTATTCCGCGAATGCGTTTGAGCAGTTCGCCATCCTGCGATTTGTCGACCAGCGGAATGAGCCGATAACCAACTTCGAGGCCGAGAACATCCAGCGGCGCGACATCCGACCAGCTCGCTTCCTGGGATTCTGCCGTCGGCGGTGGCGCGACCTTGACGGAAACGGGTATTCCGCCCCTCTTTTTCCAATACGTCAGCCAGGCCAGCGCGCCCAGCCCCGAAGCGAGACACAGGAAAACGAGGTTGGGCATTCCCGGGACGAGGCCGAGAATGCCGACGATCCCGGCTGTCAAGCCCATCACCATCGGATTGCTGAACATCTGGCTCAGGAACTGGTGAGAAAGATCTTCCGCCTCGCCGACTCGTGTCACGATCATTCCGGCCGAGATCGAGATGATCAGCGCGGGAATCTGCGCGACCAGGCCGTCGCCTATCGTCAACAGCGTATAGGTTCGCGCGGCGGTGGCAATGTCAAGGTCGTGCTGGAATACCCCGATGAAAAGTCCACCGAGGACATTGATGAACATGATCAGGATGCCCGCGACGGCGTCGCCGCGAACGAATTTCGACGCGCCATCCATCGACCCGAAGAAGTCCGCTTCCTCGGCGATTGTCTCGCGGCGTTTGCGCGCCTCGTCTTCGCCGATCAGTCCGGCGTTGAGGTCTGCGTCGATCGCCATCTGCTTGCCTGGCATCGCGTCCAGCGTGAAGCGCGCGGCCACTTCGGCGACGCGCCCCGCGCCCTTTGTGATGACGGCGAAATTTATGATCACGAGTATCGTGAAGACGACAATCCCGATGGCGTAATTTCCCCCAACGAGAAAATGACCGAAAGCATCGATGACCTGTCCCGCGGCGGCTTGCCCGTTATGCCCTTCGAGCAATACCACGCGTGTCGAGGCGACATTCAGCGAGAGCCTCAGGAGCGTCGTCACGAGCAGGACGGTCGGAAAGGCGGAAAAATCCAGCGGCTTCGTCACGTTGATCGCCGCCAGCATGACGATGATCGAAATCGCGATATTGAAGGTGAAAAACACGTCGAGCATGAATGCCGGTAGCGGCAATACCATCATCGACAGGATCAGGAGAATCAGTATCGGGCCCGCCATCTGCTGAGGGCTGATCCGCGCAAGGATGTTCTGGATGTTCATCACCGCGTTTCGGCTAGCCATTTACACTCTCCGGGACGAGTTCGGGCGGCACGGCGATTTTACGCGGCGGCAGTGGGTAGTTTCCGCCGCTTTGCTTCCAGCGCGCCAACTGATAGACGTAAGCCAGCACCTCGGCGACCGCGGCGTACAGCGCCGACGGGATTTCCTGGTCAATTTCGGCGTGGCGATAGAGCGCGCGCGCCAACGGTTGTGCTTCGAGGATCGGGATATTGTGCTCAAGCCCGATTTCCCGAATCTTCAGCGCGATTTCGCCCCGTCCCTTGGCGAGGACTTTCGGCGCCCTCATCCCGGTCTTGTAGCCTAAGGCGACCGAAAAATGTGTCGGGTTTGTCACGATGACATCGGCCGTCGGAACGGCGGTCATCATGCGCCTGCGCGCCGCGTCGCGCTGCAGTTGGCGGATTCGTCCTTTGACTTCCGGGCGGCCCTCCATTTCCTTGTTTTCCTGCTTGACCTCTTCCTTGGTCATCTTGAGCTTGTCGTAGTATTGCCACAATTGATAAGGAACGTCGATCGCGACGATCAACACGATCGATATGACAATGGCCAGGAAGCTGTAAATGATCAGATGCCCCGCGCTCGAAAGCCCCGTACCGACGGACTGACCGAAAAGCGCGAAAATGTCGCTGCGTTCGCTCCAGATCACCCAAAGCGCGACACCGCCGACGAGCAGGGACTTGGCCACCGATTTGACGAGTTCGGCCAGGCCGTTCCAGGAAACCAGCCGTCCCAGGCCATTGACCGGATTCAAGCGATCCGGGTCGGGAGCGATCGCCTTGAGCGAAAAATTCCAGCTCCCCATAAGAAAGGGCGCGGCCAACGTGGCGAGGACGAGCGCCAGGAAGAGCGGCGCGAGAGACATCAGGGAGTCGAAGGCGAGGTCCGAAAAGCGGATCAACATCGCGTCGGGATCGCGCATCAACGGCTCCTCAAGCGTCAGGCCACGGCGGACCACGCCCGCCGTTCGCTGGGCGATCCACGGTCCGGCTACCCAGAAGACCGTCGCGGCCGTCGCGAGAATGAGGAAAGCCCCGATTTCACGTGACCGGGGTACCTGTCCGTCGCCTCGCGCCTGCTCGAGTCTTCGACTCGATGGGGGCTCTGTTTTTTCGAGATCGCTGTCTTCAGCCATGGACGGCTTCCTATTGACTTAGCGTGCATTATATAAAAAAACTTTAATAAATAAAGGGGTTATATGATTTTATTTATACAAATTCTCGAATGGTTCACTAAAAATACAAAAAACGCTTGCGCCAAAACGGAGAAAAAGCGCGTATTTATGCCAAGTTATTGTTTTTAATGGTTAATTTTTAAATCATCGGAAAATGGGATAAAGTAAAGACGCCTCAAGGGCAGGCGCGCAGCCTCTGGAAGCGGAGGCGCGTGAGCTTTAAAGATCGCGCCAGGCCGCGCAAAAGGCGCGTGAAACGAGTCGGAAACGAGCACACCCCTCCCTCCAACGGGCCAAAGCCAAGCGATTTACGTCATTTTCGCGAAAACGGGAATCCAGTTATGTACTTCTCTGGTGGAACGCGCGTTTTTTGATTTTTCCGCCCTTTGAGCGGGGACAAACGCACTGGATTCCGGGCCTATGCCTGGAATGGCGATTTATATGGAAGGGAGCGAGGCGCTGGCCTGCCTTATACGGGAACGATGAAAAGCGGCAACGGCCGAAAGGCCGGATGGTGGGGCGTCGATTTTCACTCGCGGAACAACAACTCTACCCCTATATATTCCTTTTTGTCGTTTTTTACATTTTTCCAATGGGGTGGATTACGGGCGTTCCTTCCGCGCGCCGCCCCCGGGTCAGCGAATCCGCATCAGGATTCCGTCCAACTGATCGAGGCTTCCGAATTCGATCTCGATTTTCCCAGCGCCTTTCTTGTTGGCGCGTATTTTTACGCCCGCGCCGATTCGGTCCGCCAGGTCTTCCTGGAGACTGAGAACGTCACGGTCGGGCCTTGCGAGCGCGGTCTCTTTGGGCGGATCGCTCGCGCGGCGCGCCAAAAGCTCAGTTTCGCGTACGGAGAGCCTTTTTTGCTCGACGCGCTGCGCGAGCCGTACCTGCATTTCACCGGAAAGCGGCAGAAGCGCCCGCGCATGCCCCATTTCGATTTGGCCGCGCATCAGCATTTCCTGGACGAGCGGCGAAAGCTTCAGGAGACGCAGGAGATTCGCTGTCGCCGGACGCGAGCGACCGACCGCGTCGGCGGCCGCCTGCTGTGTCATCGAAAATTCGTCGATCAGCCGTTGTATTCCCTGTGCTTCTTCGAGCGGGTTGAGATTTTCGCGCTGGATGTTTTCGATCAGCGCCATCGCGAGCGCCGCCTCGTCCGGGATTTCCCGGACGAGCGCCGGAACCTCGGCAAGACCCGCCATCTTCGCCGCGCGCCAGCGCCGTTCTCCCGCGACGATTTCGTAAATATCCTCTCCGGGCGCGTTTTTCAATGGCCGGACGAGAATGGGTTGCATCAGCCCCTGAGCGCGGATCGACGCGGCGAGTTCTTCGAGCGACTCGGGTTCCATCCGGGTGCGCGGCTGGTATTTTCCGGGGCGCAGACAGCCGACCGAAAGGCTCGACTGCCGTTCACTCCGCTCGCGCGGTGTCCCGTCCCCCCCGAGTAGCGCATCCAGCCCTTTTCCAAGTCCTCTTTGTTTCATGACTTTATTCCTGGTGTGATCCCATCCCGGCGTTTGCGCGCGAGAGCATTTCTTCGGCCAGCGCCATGTAAGCGACCGCACCCCTGGAATTCCTGTCGAAAGCGATGACCGGCTTGCCGTAGGACGGCGCTTCAGCCAGACGCACATTGCGCGGGACGATCGTCTCGTAAACCCTGTGCCCGAAGTGCTCGACGAGTTCGGTGGAGACCTGTTGTGTCAGCGTGGATCGCGGATCGTACATCGTTCGCAACAAGCCTTCGATTTCAAGACCGCGGTTCAGGTGGCTCCGGATTTTTTTGAGTGTCGTGACGAGATCGGTCAGCCCTTCGAGAGCGTAGTATTCGCACTGCATCGGGATCATGACGGCGGCGGCGGCGGAAAGTCCATTGACAGTCAGCATATTGAGCGCCGGCGGGCAATCGATAATGACAAAATCGTATTCCGGGAGTACCGGCGCAAGCGCCTGGCGAAGCCGGAATTCACGGCCTTCGATCTCGATCAGCTCAATTTCCGCGCCGGCGAGTTCACGGTTGGACGGAAGGATGTCGAAACCGAATTCCGTTTTGACGCGCGCCTTTTCAAGATCGGCCTGACCGATCAGGACTTCGTAGACAGTCGGCATCGCTTCACGCTTGACGATGCCGCAGCCCGTCGTCGCGTTCCCCTGGGGGTCGAGGTCGACGAGAAGAACGCGACGCCCGATCTCCGCCAGGCACGCCGAGAGATTGACCGCCGTCGTCGTTTTTCC
>JAIRZC010000161.1 GCA_031267455.1 Accumulibacter sp.
CTGCGAGCCTTGCCACCGGAAAACTTGACAAGAATGTGGCCGAACGCGCGCTGAACGGCGGGATCAGCAGGAGGGCTGCGAGGACGGCCGGCATGTCGTCGGCATTCGGGCGAGATCAAGCGCCGGTGATCGCGATCGCTTGGCATCCTGCCGGCATAGTTCGCTGCCGGCGAGTTCTCGACGAAGTGGTTAATTTGAATCGGCAGCCACTCGGGAGGAGACCGATTTAATGATCGTCAGACGTCTGACCTGGGGATGCCCTGCAGTGAGGCGGAGGTCGAGCAAGTGTTCGCTCATTTGCGGCGGCTGTTCGGTGATCATGCCCAGCGCTCGCGGTGCGACCTGGTCGAGGCGCATCTGACGATCATGATGAACAATCTCGACGTCTCGTGTGAGATCATGCGGGGCCTCTCCCAGGTGGAGCATGAAATCCTCAGGCCACCGCCCCGAGGCTAACTCCCGCCGTTCTGCGCCACCCTTGAGAGCCAGGAGTCATTTTCGTAAACTGAATAAGTGCGGCCACTGAAGGGTATCGAGCCCGGGAAGGGCGAGTGGAGGTTTCGTCCGGCGCGAGCGGCAATTCCTTGCGGCCGTGCGCGACGATCTGGTAGGCGAGCTGGACGAATTCCGGGTCGAAACGCGTTGCCCAATCGAGGATTTGCGCGTATCCGGGCAGGGTGTCGGAGAGAGATTGCGGCGCCAGCTGCGCGACCTGTATCTGGGTAAAAAGCGACGCCAGACCTTGCAGGGCCATATCGAAGGAAAGGCTGCGCGCTGTCATCGCGTTGGCGATGGATACGAGCTTCGAGGCATCGTCGGCGATGAGAGCGTCCAGAATCGAAAAAAGGAAATCCGTACCGACCGTGCCGAGCATTTCGCGCACCAGAGCTTCTTCGACCTTGCCACCACCGTGGGCGATCGCCTGGTCGAGCAGCGAGAGCGCGTCGCGCATGCTTCCATTGGCCGAGTGCGCGAGCAGCAAGAGCGCGCCCCTCTCGGATTCGATGCCTTCAGCGGAAAGAATCTCATGGAGATGTTCCGTGATGAGCGGCGCCATCATTTGCTTCAGGTTGAACTGGAGGCATCGCGAGAGCACCGTCGCCGGAATCTTTTGCGGATCGGTCGTCGCCAGGATGAATTTTACGTGCTCGGGAGGCTCTTCGAGCGTTTTCAACATCGCGTTGAACGCCGAATTCGTAAGCATATGGACTTCGTCGATGACGTAGATCTTGAAGCGGCCGCGCGTCGGCGAATAAACCGCATTTTCGAGAAGCTGGCGCATCTCGTCGACCTTGGTATTCATCGCCGCGTCGACTTCGAGCAGGTCGACGAAACGCCCCGAGTCGATCTCGACGCACGACGAGCATACGCCGCAGGGCTTTGCGCTGATTCCCGTCTCGCAGTTGAGCGCTTTGGCGAGGATACGCGCCAGCGTCGTTTTTCCCACGCCGCGCGTTCCAGTGAAAAGATAGGCGTGATGCAGGCGCTTTTCGGTCAGCGCGTGCGTCAACGCGCGGACGACATGTTCTTGCCCGACGAGGGTCTCAAATGTTTTCGGCCGCCATTTTCGCGCCAGGACCTGATAACTCATCGTGCGATTTTACTCTGGATTTCGGGTAAAACACCCGGACGGGAGCGGATCGAAAAACTCAGCGCTTACCCGCGCGTGACGACCGGCGCCTTTCCAGTTCCGACAAGAAACGCTTGCGGATTCGGATGTTTTTCGGCGTGATCTCGACGATCTCGTCGTCCTCGATGAACTCGATGGCGCTCTCAAGGCTCAGCGTGATCGGCGGCGTCAGGCGAACGGCCTCGTCGTTTCCGGAGGCGCGGATATTGGTCAGTTGTTTTCCCTTGATCGGATTGACGACGAGGTCGTTTTCGCGTGAATGGACTCCGATCACCATGCCTTCGTATAAGCGGTCGTTCGGCAGGACGAACATCCTTCCGCGTTCCTGGAGCTTCCACAAGGCGTAAGCGACCGCTTCGCCGTGCTCCGCCGAAACGAGAACGCCGTTGCGCCGCCCCGGAATGTCGCCCCGTACCGGCGCGTATTCATCGAAAACGTGGCTCATCAGGCCGGTTCCGCGCGTCAGGTTCAGGAATTCGTTCTGAAAACCGATCAGGCCGCGCGCCGGTATCCGGTATTCGAGGCGGACGCGCCCCCGCGCATCGGAAACCATGTCCTGCAGATCCCCCCGCCGGGGGCCGAGAGACTCCATGACGCTGCCTTGATGCGGCTCTTCGAGATCGAGGCTCAGCATTTCGTAGGGTTCGCACAGAACGTCATTTATCGTCTTGAAAATGACCTTCGGGCGACCGACGGCCAATTCGTAACCTTCGCGCCGCATCGTCTCGAGCAGGATCGTCAAATGCAATTCACCGCGTCCGGAAACGAGAAAGGAATCCGTCGTGTCCCTGTCCTCGACGCGCAAAGCCCTGTTCGTCAGCAATTCTTTGTGCAGGCGCTCGCGTATCTTGCGGCTCGTCACGAATTTTCCCTCGGTTCCCGCGTAAGGCGAATCGTTGACCATGAACGTCATGTTCAACGTCGGCTCATCGACTTTGAGCATCGGAAGCGCCTCGGGAACGTCCGGATCGGCGACCGTGCAGCCGATCGAAAGCGAGTCGATTCCACGCAGGAGCACGATGTCGCCGGCGAGCGCCTCGTCGAGCGGAACACGCTCGATTCCGCGGAATCCGAAGATTTGGCCGACTTTAGCGCTTTTCGGAGGGCTGTGCTCGAAATATCCCTCGGCGTTTGGCAATCCGTACATTACCGTGACCGCCTGCGCGCTTTTCAACCGGCCGCGCTGAATTCGCCCGACGCCGATGCGCCCGATGTAAGAAGAGTAATCGAGCGCGGCGATTTGCAGTTGCAGTGCGCCGTCGACGTCGATGGCGTCAGGCGGTGGAATATGCTGGAGAATCGCCTCGAAAAGCGGGCGCATGTCGGACGAAGGCGTTTTCAAGTCGAGCGTCGCGCACCCTTGGATCGCAGAGGCATAGACCACCGGAAAATCGAGTTGCGCCTCGGAGGCGCCCAGTTTGTCGAAGAGGTCGAAAGTGCGGTCGACGACCCAGTCTGGACGCGCGCCGTCGCGGTCGATCTTGTTGACGACGACGATCGGGGTTATGCCGAATGAAAGCGCTTTGCGGGTCACGAAGCGCGTTTGCGGCATCGGCCCCTCGACGGCGTCGACGAGCAGCAGGACGCCATCGACCATGCCGAGAACGCGCTCGACCTCGCCGCCGAAATCGGCGTGCCCCGGCGTATCGACGATATTGATATGCACACCCCGATAATCGACCGCCAGGTTTTTGGCCAGTATCGTGATTCCCCGCTCTCGCTCGAGGTCGTTCGAATCCATGACTCGCTCGGCAATGTGCTGGTGCGCGGCGAAAGTACCCGCCTGGATGAGTAGTTTATCGACGAGCGTCGTTTTACCGTGGTCGACGTGGGCAATGAT
>JAIRZC010000130.1 GCA_031267455.1 Accumulibacter sp.
ATCGCTTCGCACACCGGAGATCAGTTCGTTGAAACGCAACTGGATGGGTTGGGAAAATTCGTAATTGTTCCCGGCCAGACGTTCCGTCGCTTCCCGTACCTCGGCCAGCAGCGCGTCGCGGCTTCGGCGCGGCTTCGGCCATTGGTCTTCGGGCTTCAACATGATGTAACCGTCTGAGATGTTTGGCGGCATCGGATCAGACGCAATCTCGGCGGTCCCGGTACGCGCGAACACGCGCTCGATTTCCGGGAATCGATCTTTCAGCGTTTTTTCGATCTCTTGTTGCATTTGGATCGATTGAAGGAGACTGGTGCTTGGGACACGCAGGGCCTGTATCGCGAAATCGCCTTCGTTGAGGCTCGGGATGAACTCGCTTCCCATGCGAAAAGCAGTCAATCCGGCCAGGAAAATCGCTGCCGCTGTAAAGACGCCGATGACGGTCTCGTTGTCCATGACCCATGCCAGAATCGATTCGTAGAAGTGCCTGGCGCATTCCATGAGGCGATTTTCTTTTTCGTCGACGGGCCCGTCGATGAAAAGGGCGACCGCGGCGGGAATGAAGGTCATGGATAGGATCATGGCGCCAGTCAGGGCGATGGCGACAGTGCTGGCCATCGGGTGGAACATTTTCCCTTCGACGCCGGTCAGAGCAAAAATTGGAAGATATACGATCATGATGATCAGTTGCCCGAAGATCAATGGCCGGCGCACTTCACGCACCGCGGCGAAAACTTCCTCGAAACGCTCTTCCTTCGTCAGAAGGCGGGCGCGGGTTCGTTGCGCGTGGGCAAAGCGCTGGATGCAGTTTTCGACGATCACGACGGCGCCATCGATGATGATCCCGAAATCGAGCGCGCCCAGGCTCATGAGATTGGCGCTGACTTTGTTTTCGACCATTCCCGTAAAGGTGAATAGCATGGCGAGCGGGATCACCAAGGCGGTGATGACGGCTGCCCGGATATTGCCGAGAAAGAGGAATAGGATTGCGATGACGAGAGCTGCGCCTTCGGCCAGGTTTTTCTTGACGGTGCTTATGGCTTTATCGACCAGCACCGTTCGGTCGTATACGGGAATCGCCTCGACGCCTTTGGGCAAGGTCTCGTTGATTGCCTTCAGGCGATTGGCCGTCGCCTCGGCCACGGATCGGCTATTTTCGCCGATCAGCATGAATACGGTTCCCAGAACGACCTCACGTCCGTTCTCGGTGGCTGCGCCCGTCCGCAATTCGCGGCCGATTCCGACATCACCGATATCGTGGATCCGAATCGGAACGCCACCGACGTTGCTGACAACCACATTCTTGATGTCGTCGATCGTTTTGACTTGGCCCGGCGCCCGGACCAGATATTGTTCGCCGTTTCTTTCAATGTATCCGGCGCCGACATTGGCGTTGTTCCGTTCAAGGGCATTTATGACATCCCGAAGACCCAGTCCGTAGGACGACAGGCGAGCCGGGTTCGGTGCGACGAGATATTCCTTCGAGAAACCGCCGATGGAATTGATCTCCGTCACGCCGGGCACTGTTCGCAATTGCGGCTTGATGACCCAGTCCTGGATTTCGCGAAGGTCGGTCAGGCTATATGGGGCGCCATCGCTTTTTTTTGCACCTTCCCTGGCTTCGACGGTCCAGAGATAGATTTCGCCCAGGCCGGTCGATATTGGCCCCATTTCTGGAGAGACACCCGCCGGGAGCTTATCCCTGGCGGACTGAATGCGCTCATTGACGAGCTGCCGGACAAAATAGATATCGGCGTCATCTTCAAAAATCACAGTGACCTGGGAAAGGCCATAGCGCGAAATGGAACGGATCTGCTTTAGATACGGCAGGCCCGCCATTGCCGTTTCGATGGGATAGGTGGCGCGCTGCTCGGTTTCCAGAGGCGAATACCCCGGCGCGCGGGTGTTAATCTGCACCTGGACATTGGTAATGTCCGGAACGGCGTCGATCGGGAGTTTTTGGTAACTGAAGAAGCCAAGGATCGCCATTGAGGCAACGGCCAGGAGCACGAGCCAGCGGCGATCGATCGAAAAGCGCAGGATGGATTCGAACATGTCTGCTCCTGTCTAGTGTTCATGTCCGACCGAAGCTTTGCCAAGCTCGGACTTGAGGACAAAACTACCCTTTGTCGCATACGGAACGCCGACCGGGATCCCTTTCGTGATTTCGACGTTTTTGCCGTCGGTATGTCCCGTTTCGACCGGAACGGCCTCGAAACCTTTCCGCGTGCGCATGAATACGACGGTTTTGTTTTCCACGGTTTGGATCGCGTCGGCGCTTACTGCGACCGACGCGTCTATGTTTCCGGAAACGATCTCGACATTCACGAACAAGCCGGGCCGCCACGCACTCTCAGGATTGGGCAAACTTACCCGCGCGGTCGCGGTTCGCGTCTGTTCACCCAGCAAAGAACCGACATAGGAAATTTTTCCGTCGGCCCGCGAGTTAAATGAAGTCGCCCTGACGGTCACGGCGTTTCCGACCCGGACGGTATTTAGGTCTTTTGCCGAAACCACGATTTCCGCCCATACAGTGGATAAATCCGATAACGTCATTACATTGTCGTTCGCCTGTACCGCCTCTCCAAGCGACAGGTGCCGTTCGACGATCATTCCGGCAAAGGGAGCGCGGAGTTCGTAACGGTTGAGTCCAGCCCCGGCTTTGACATTCGCGCCGAGCGCGCGGAGCTTTTGGTTGGCGTTTTGCGACGCGATTTCCGCTTCCTGGAGAGTCTGTCGGGCCTGGAGATAATCCTGTTCGGCGGAAATCCTGTC
>JAIRZC010000139.1 GCA_031267455.1 Accumulibacter sp.
GGCGTTTGCGTTCGCCAATCCCTTTATCATCAAGTGACGCGAGGGGGTTTTCCGATCAACCTTGAGCGGGGAAGAAAACCGTGAATGTAAACTCAACCCTGTTCGCGCAGATCGTCGTCTTCTTGATCTTGGCGTGGTTTACGCTGAGGTTCGTCTGGCCGCCCATCATGAAGGCGCTCGACGAGCGCGCGGAGAAGATCAGCGCGGGCCTTTCTGCGGCGGAACGCGGGCATGAAATCCTTGATCTTGCGGCCCAACGCTCGGCCGAAACGATTCGAGAAGGCAAGGAGAAGGCGGCTGAAATGGCTTTGCAGGCCGATCAGCGGGCGCAACAGATCATCGATGACGCCAGAGAGCAGGCAAGGGCGGATGCCGAAAAGGCGATGTCCGACGCTCGCGCGGAAATCAACCTGGAAGTCGCGCGCGTCAAGGATGAGCTGCGCGAGCGCCTGGCGAATCTGGTCATTGCGGCGACTGAAAAGATCCTGCTCCATGAAGTCGACGCGAAAGCGCACGCCAAGTACTTGGACGCGATCAAAATGGACCTGTGATTTCATGACCGAATCTGTCACTATCGCGCGCCAGTACGCGCAGGCTGTGTTCGAGATCGCCAGGGAAGGCGGCGCGCTGGCGAAATGGTCGGAGCGCCTGCAGTGCCTGGCGACGATTTCCAAGGACCCGGATATCTACAAGATCATCGGGAATCCGACGCTTTCCAGCCCACAAATCGTGGAGGCGATCGTTTCTTTCACAGGCGAGCCTGAAAACAGGGAGCTTTCTTCACTTGTCGGCGTTCTTCTCGAAAGCGAGCGTTTTGCCATCACGGACGAGATCAGCGAGGTTTTCGAGCATCTCAAGGACGCCGACGCCGGCGTGAAAGAGGCGGTCATCCACAGCGCTTTTCCGATCGAGAAAGCCCAGCTCGACAAACTGCTCGCGGAAGCCGAATCGCATTTCAAGAGCAGGCTCCGGGCGCGCGTCGAGATCGACGGGTCGCTGATCGGCGGCGTCAGAATTGTCGTCGAAGACAAGGTGCTCGACCTGTCCGTTCGCTCGAGGTTGGATGCGATGGCTGTGGCGCTCAAGCAGAATTAGGAGAATTTCATGCAATTGAATCCTTCCGAGATCAGCGAACTGATCAAAAGCAAGATTCAGAATCTGGAGGTGACGGCCGAAACGCGCACGCAAGGTACGGTCATTTCGGTAACCGACGGCATTTGCCGCATCCACGGCCTTTCCGACGCGATGCAGGGCGAAATGCTCGAATTCCCAGGCGGAATCTACGGCATGGCGCTGAACCTTGAGCGCGATTCGGTCGGCGCGGTGATCTTGGGAAGCTACGAGAAGATCGTCGAAGGCGCGACCGTCAGGACGACCGGGCGCATCCTCGAAGTCCCCATTGGCCCGGAACTTTTGGGGCGCGTCGTCAATTCGCTCGGCCAACCCATCGACGGCAAGGGTCCGATCAACGCGCAATTGACCGACAAGATCGAAAAAGTGGCGCCTGGTGTCATTTGGCGCCAATCGGTCAGTCAACCGGTGCAGACGGGCTTGAAGTCGATCGACTCGATGGTTCCGGTCGGGCGCGGCCAGCGCGAGCTGATCATCGGCGACCGCCAGACCGGGAAGACGGCGATCGCCATTGACACGATCATCAACCAAAAGGGCAAGGAACTCATCTGTATCTATGTGGCGATCGGGCAAAAAGCCTCGTCGGTTGCCAATGTCGTCCGCCGGCTTGAAGAACACGGTGCGATGGGCTATACGATCGTGATTGCCGCGACGGCATCCGAATCGGCAGCCCTGCAATATATCGCGCCCTACGCGGGATGCACGATGGGCGAATACTTCCGCGACCGCGGTCAGGACGCGCTGATCATTTACGACGATCTGACCAAGCAGGCTTGGGCCTACCGCCAGGTTTCGCTCCTCCTGCGCCGTCCGCCGGGACGCGAAGCCTACCCTGGCGACATTTTCTATTTGCACTCGCGGCTTCTTGAGCGCGCGGCGCGTGTCAACGCGGAATACGTCGAAAAGTTTACGAAAGGCGAGGTCAAGGAAAAGACGGGTTCGTTAACCGCGCTTCCGATCATCGAGACGCAGGCTGGCGACGTTTCGGCCTTCGTTCCGACCAATGTGATTTCGATTACGGACGGGCAGATTTTTCTCGACACCGACCTTTTTAATTCCGGCATCCGTCCTGCGGTCGACGCAGGCATCTCGGTTTCCCGCGTCGGCGGCGCCGCGCAGACGAAAATCATCAAAAAACTCGGCGGCGGCGTGCGTCTTGCGCTTGCGCAGTTCCGCGAGCTTGCGGCCTTCGCCCAGTTCGCCTCCGACCTCGACGAGGCGACCCGGAAGCAGCTCGACCGCGGGCGCCTCGTGACCGAGCTGATGAAACAGCCGCAGTATTCGCCGCTTTCGATTTCCGAAATGGCGATCACCCTGTATGCGGTCAACGAAGGTTATTTCGACGGCATCGACGTCAACAAGACGCTCGAAGTCGAAAAGAAGATGCACAACTTCGTCAAGCAGAACTACGGCGCCCTGATCGAAAAGATCGAGGAAACCAAGGACTTCGACGCAAAAACCGAGGAAGAATTGGTGAAAGCGATCCTGGAGTTCAAGGGAACGCTGGTTTGACGACCAGCCAGGAGAAATCGAATGGCGAGCGGTAAGGAAATCCGTTCCAAGATCAAGAGCGTCGAGAGTACGCGCAAGATCACCAAGGCGATGGAAATGGTCGCCGCGTCCAAGATGCGCAAGGCGCAGGAGAGGATGCGGATGGCTCGCCCTTACGGCGACAAGATTCGGCGCGTGACCGGGAATCTTTCGCACGCGCTGGTCAGGAGCTATACCCACCCCTTCCTTGAAAGGCGCGAAAACATCCGGGGGATCGGGCTGATCGCCATTACGTCCGACAAGGGTCTCTGCGGCGGCTTGAATACCAACATCCTTCGCCTGATGCTGACCCGCATGAGGGATTGGGATGCCGAAGGCCAGAAATTTCGCGTGACCGCGATCGGCAACAAGGGTTTCGGCTTCCTGTCGCGCTCCAGTGTCGACATTGTCTCGCACCTCGTTGGCCTGGGTGACCAGCCCTCACTCGAAAAGCTGATCGGCCCGGCGAAAGTCCAGTTCGACGCCTACATCAGCGGTGAAATCGATGTGCTCTACATGGCCTACACCCGGTTCATCAACACGATGAAACAAGAGCCCGTGTTGGAGCAACTCCTCCCTATCCACGGCGACCTGATCGGTACCCGCAAGCCGTCACCCAATGAGATCGAGATCGACTGGGATTACATCTACGAGCCGACGCCCAAGGCGGTCATCGATACGCTCCTGGTGCGCTACGTCGAAGCCCTTCTGTACCAGGCCGTCGCCGAAAATATGGCTTCCGAGCAAAGCGCGCGGATGGTTGCGATGAAATCGGCCTCGGACAACGCGAAAAACGTGATCGATGAACTCAAGCTGGTTTACAACAAGGCACGCCAAGCCGCAATTACCAAGGAAATCACGGAAATCGTTGGCGGCGCGGCCGCCGTCTGATAATTGATTGAGGATACGACGATGAGTCAAGGAAACATTATTCAGTGCATCGGAGCGGTGGTCGACATTCAGTTTCCGCGCGAAGAGATGCCGAGGGTCTATGACGCGCTTTTGTTGGACCCTTCGGAAGAACACGAAGGCTGTGAAAAGAACCTGATGTTCGAAGTTCAGCAAGAACTGGGCGATGGTGTCGTGCGCACGATCACGATGGGATCGTCGGACGGTCTGCGCCGCGGCATGGAAGTCAACAACACCGGCGCGCCGATCACGATCCCGGTTGGAGAGGCGACGATCGGGCGGATCGTGGACGTTCTCGGACGCCCGATCGACGAAGCCGGCCCGATCGAAGCCGACGAGTACCGCTCGATCTACCAGTCGCCGCCGAGATTCGACGAACTCGCCCCCTCGATCGAGCTGCTCGAGACCGGAATCAAGGTCATCGACCTGATCTGCCCCTTCGCCAAAGGCGGAAAGGTCGGTCTCTTCGGCGGCGCGGGCGTTGGAAAGACCGTCAACATGATGGAACTCATCAACAACATCGCGAAACAGCACTCCGGGCTGTCCGTTTTCGCGGGCGTCGGCGAGAGAACGCGCGAAGGGAACGACTTCTACCATGAAATGAAGGATTCGAACGTCCTCGACAAAGTCGCGATGGTATTCGGACAGATGAACGAGCCGCCCGGAAACCGCCTGCGCGTCGCGCTGACGGG
>JAIRZC010000148.1 GCA_031267455.1 Accumulibacter sp.
GCCTACCTTGACCAAATTTCGGCTTGTACCGCTTGTACACCTTGGGCGGGTCTAGAAACCTTTCAGTAATTCCTTCTCTGTCGCCACGGCCATCCTCTCGTTCTAAATTGTCCCGGCCATGCTACCGGATCCCCAAATGAGAAGGCCACCCGAGCGGGTGGGCCTTTTTGCTTCAAGTGGTGCCGGCAAGAGGAGTCGAACCCCCGACCTTCGCATTACGAATGCGCTGCTCTACCAACTGAGCTACACCGGCAAAAATCAAAACTTGTTCAACCGTGTCTGTACTACCTTGCCATCAGACCGCTGGCGGCCCGAAAACCTTGCCGTGCTTAGCTCTGTGATCCAGCTTTACCGCAACCGCGTCCCGGTTACGAAACAGTTGCTCTACCAATTGAGCTACGCCAGCTAGGAACTCAATATTATAGCAGCGAGAAAATCGCGCGGTACAGTTTTCCGGCGGGGGCGGTTTTTCGCATTCGATGCGTTCCGGATTTTCGCCAATGGAGCTGGATCGGAATTCCGAGAGGAAGATCGTGAAGTAAAAGCCGATTCGCGATGAACTTCCGAATGTTTCCGGTCAAGAGGGTTTCGATGGGGAGAGGGGCGGGTTTTTGGCAAAATATTTTCGAATTCCGGAGACGATGGCCGAGGCCATTTTGTTCCGGTAAGCTTCGCTGTTCAGCCGTTTTTCTTCTTCCGGGTTGGAAATGAAAGCGGTTTCGATGAGGATCGAAGGAATGTCCGGCGCTTTGAGCACGGCGAAGCCCGCGTGTTCGACGCGACCTTTGTGCAAAGTGTTGATACTGCCAATTTCGCCGAGAACGGCCTTTCCGAGCTTGAGACTGTCGCTGATCGTCACGGTTTGCGAGAGATCGAGCAGGGTACGCGCCAGCATGGGGTCGGCCGCGCTCAAATTGACGCCCCCGATCATGTCGGCTTCGTTTTCTTTTTGTGCGAGATGGCGCGCAGCCGAGCTAGACGCGCCTTTTTCGGAGAGGATGAAGACCGACGAACCCTGCGCGTCCGAGCGGACGAAAGCGTCGGCATGGATCGAGACGAAGAGGTCAGCGCGTATCTGGCGCGCCTTTTGTACGCGCGTCTGCAGGGGGACGAAGTAATCGGTATCCCGTGTCAGAACGGCGCGCATATTGGGTTCGCCGTCGATTTTCGCTCTCAGGATTTTTGCCACCGCGAGCGTGATGTTCTTTTCATAACTCCCCCGTCGGCCGATGGCACCGGGGTCTTCGCCGCCATGGCCGGGGTCAAGCATGATCGTGACGAGCCGCCTCCCGACTGGGCGTGCCGTACCGCTTGGCGCGGGTTTGGCAGACTCGGGCGCCTTTTCGGCGACGTGTGCCTCGTCGTCGCGCAGCAGATTGTTTTCCTTGATCAATTGCAACAAGGGGTCGGGCGGTTCCAATGGATAGACGTCGAGGACGAGGCGGTAACCATACCGACCGATGGGCGCGAGGACGAAAACCTGCGGTTTCACACGGTTTTTGAGTTCCATCACGAGACGCACGACACCGGGCTTGAACTGTCCGGCGCGCAGTAGGCGGATGTTCGGGTCGCTGGGCGAAATCTTGTTGTCCATGCCATGGAGGACGTTGTTGAACTCGATGTTGTCCAAGTCGACGACGAGGCGATCAGGGTTTCCGATCATGAAATGCGAGAATTTGATCGGCGCCTTGTGTTCGATCGTTACGCGCGTGTAATCGGCGGACGGCCAGACTCGAACGGCGAGAATTTCGTTTTTTGCGGACGTGTTTCCGCGCGGCGTGACGAGAAGAAGCAAGGCCGCTCCAGCGAAGCGGATTATCTCGCGGCGGTTGATTTGAAGGCTTTCCTCAGCGCGTTCAGGCATTTATATCCCCGTTCGCCACGGGCGGAAAGCCGCGCTTTGCGGGATTCCCCCGCGAGACACAGAAAAAGTTCAATGTCGGCGGGCGGAAGAAAATCCGCCGCTTTTTCGGGCCATTCGACGAGGCATACGGCATCTTTTTCGAAGTATTCTCCAAGACCGGCTTCCTCAAATTCTCTGGGCGCATTGAACCGATATAAATCAAGGTGATATAAGTATAAACTCGAAACTACATAAACTTCAACCAAAGTAAAGGTGGGACTTTTGACCGCGCCGGTGTGTCCGAGCGCGCGCAATATTGCCCGCGCGATCGTCGTCTTGCCCGCGCCGAGATCTCCGCGCAACCAGACGACCATTCCGGGGCCAAGAAAAGGGGCGAGTTTGTGCCCGAGAGTGATCGTCGAGGCTTCGTCGGAGAGAAAAAAAGACGCCGAAACTGCTTCAGTCATTTTTCGGCTCTTCGCGCGGCGCTTGATTTCATTTTAGAGGACCTGATCGGGCGAGTGCGCCGGTAGTGGCGCGAACGATTCATGCTGGGAATAAGTTATCATGGATTGGGCTATGCAAAAAAAAATCTCCGCGGAGCCGGCGGGTGAATCGGGAGAGCTGGATTATGCCGCGCTGACCATGAAAATCAAGGAATTCGGTCGGAAACTCGGGTTTTCGGCGGTCGGTATCGCCAAAGCGGTGGTACGACGCGACGCTAAACAGCGACTGGCGCGATGGCTTGATCGCGGCGACCACGGTCGGATGGATTATATGGCGAAAAATGTCGATTTACGTTTGTTTCCCGAAAAACTTTTTCCCGAAGTCCATTCCGTCATCTCTGTTCGCTTGCCTTACTGGCCTGCGGGCGCTGTGCCTGAAGAGTACGCGCTCACTCGCCCGGAGATCGCCTACGTTTCGCGCTACGCGCTTGGACGCGATTATCACAAGGTCGTGCGCAGTCGCCTGAGAAGACTGGCTAACGAGATACGGCGTGAGATCGGTGTTTCTCAACGCGGTCTTCCTTTCGTTTGCCGCGCTTTTTCGGATTCCGCGCCGGTCATGGAAGTCGAGTTTGCATGCTGTTCCGGTATCGCGTGGCGCGGAAAGCATTCTCTGTCGGTCTCGCGCGAAGGTTCCTGGCATTTCCTTGGGGAGCTTTACACATCGCTGCCGCTTTTGCCCGACCCGCCCGCAGAGAATCATTGCGGCCGCTGTCGGCGCTGCGTCGACGCGTGCCCAACGGGAGCGATCAGTGAATCGGGGGAAATCGACGCGCGCCTGTGCATCTCCTGTCTGACGATTGAGTGGCGCGGCGCGATTCCGGTCGGGCTGCGGCGCTCGTTCGGTAGACGGATCTACGGGTGCGACGACTGCCAGCTGGCTTGTCCCTGGAACCGTTTCACAAAATTCGGAGATGCGGCTTTTGCCGTCAGGGAGGGTCTCGACGCCGCAAGGCTCGTGGATATCTTCGCATGGAGCGAAGCCGAATTTGCCACGCGTCTTTCTGGAAGCCCGATTCGTCGCATCGGTTATGAAAGCTGGTTGCGCAATATTGCCGTCGCGCTCGGGAATGCCGATGAGACGCCAAAAATCCGCGCCTCGCTTGCCGCGCGCGCCGATCATCCCTCACCGCTTGTCAGGGAACACGCGCGCTGGGCGCTTGGGGAACTTGACAAGCGGCGGGACGACGATATTGCGTTGTCAAGGGGTTCATCATAAGCGGGACGAGTAACGGCGGGATTGAGTTGAGGGGCGGGAATGTTTTCAGCACGCGAGACGAAAACGGCAGGCCGCCGAGGCTATAATCTTTCTGGCGGCAGTTTTATTTACGCGCCGTTGTGTGTCTACGGCTTGTTTTTTTGTGCCGTCGACGATTTATAAACCGGAATGCGCTGGAGTCGGCCTTGCCATGCTGTTTCCCGGCGCCGGACAAAATATTTCCAGCCTGGATTTTTTGATGACTCGATCTTCCAAAGCGGATACCCTCAAAACTCCAAAGGATTCCACCGCGACAGGTCCCGATATCGCCGAAATGAAATTCGAAAAGGCGCTATCCGAACTTGAGCATATCGTCGACTTGATGGAAGATGGCAGTCTGCCGCTCGAAGAATCGATCAAAGCCTATCGATGCGGGAGCGAATTATTGAGGCATTGCCAAACTTTGTTGAGCGACGCGGAGCGCAAGATACAGATTCTGGAAAACGGCGAATTGCGCGATTTCGAGCCTGGGACGGGCCGTGGAGACGCTCGATGAGTGTTTGCGTCGAAGGTGGCAAGCCTCCTTTCGACGAGTGGACACATTCGATCCGTCTGCGGATCGAGGCGGCTCTGGCGCGCTTGTTGCCGCATGAAGGAACACCTCCTGAACGTCTGCACCGGGCCATGCGTTACGCTTGCCTGGGTGGAGGCAAGCGCATCCGCCCCTTGCTCGCTTTTGCCGCCGGGGAAGTTTCGGGCGCCGCGCCCGATAGGCTCGAAATCGTTTCCTGCGCCGTCGAAATGATTCACATCTATTCGCTTGTGCACGACGACCTGCCGTGCATGGACGACGATGCGCTTCGGCACGGTCGTCCGGCCTGCCATATCGAATTCGGCGAAGCTTCCGCTCTTTTGGTCGGCGACGCGCTGCAATCGCTGGCTTTCGAATTGTTGTCGCATGAGTGCCTCGGGCCGCGTCGGTCCGAAATGCTTGGCCTGCTTGCCCGGGCGAGCGGCTCGCTCGGAATGGCCGGTGGACAGGCGATTGACCTGGCCGCGGTCGGGCAGGATATCCGCCTGGAAGAACTCGAAAGAATGCACGCTTTCAAGACGGGCGCGCTGATTCGCGCGGCCGTCCTGCTTGGCGTCTTTTGCGGGGCACCTCTGGATTCCGAAGAAACGGCGTTGCTTGAGCGCTTCGTCAAATCCGCCGGTCTTCTTTTTCAGGTTGTCGATGATATCCTCGATTGTACGGCGAGCACGGCGTTGCTCGGAAAGACGGCGGGCAAGGACGCGGTGGCGAACAAACCGACCTACGTCAGCTTGATCGGACTTTCCGAAGCGAGGGCTTTCGCGGAGAGTCTGCATTCACTGGCTGCCGGTGCGCTCGCGCCTTTCGGCGGAAGAGGGGGGCGGTTGCGCGAGATCGTCGATTTCATCGTGAAGCGGGAATTCTGATTTTCCGGCCATGCCGGATCTTGCCAATGAACGCCTATCCCCTACTCGAAACCGTCGTTTCACCTGCCGCGCTGCGCGCTCTGGATCGCGGGGAACTCCCTTCGCTCGCCGAGGAACTTCGCCGTTTCCTCGTCGAATCGGTTTCGAAGACCGGAGGCCACCTTTCGTCGAATCTCGGAACCGTCGAACTTTGCATTGCGTTGCACTACGTTTTCAATACCCCCGAAGATCGCCTGGTCTGGGATGTCGGTCACCAGACCTACGCGCACAAAATACTGACCGGCCGCCGGGGCGAAATGGCCGGTTTGCGCGCATACGGCGGAATTTCAGGCTTTCCGAGACGTAGCGAAAGCCCCTACGACACCTTTGGCGTTGGCCATTCATCGACGTCGATTTCGGCGGCGCTGGGAATGGCGATCGCATCCCGACTCAAAAATGAGACCCGCCGGGTTGTCGCGGTGATCGGCGACGGCGCGATGTCGGCGGGCGAAGCCTTCGAGGCGCTGAACAACGCAGGTGACTCAAACGTTGACCTTCTCGTCATCCTGACTGATAACGATATGTCGATTTCGCGTCCGGTCGGCGCCTTGAACAAATATTTGGTGCGCCTGCTTTCTGGAAGCGCGTTCAACGCAGCCCGAAGGGCCGGTGGGAGAATCCTCGAAGCCTCGCCGATTCTGCTCGAATTCGCCAGTCGCGTGGAAGAGCACGTCAAGGGCATGTTGACTCCCGGAACGCTGTTCGAGGAACTCGGTTTCAACTATATAGGCCCGGTCGACGGGCACGATCTGGACCTTTTGATTCCGACGCTTGAGAATCTTCAGAAGCTCGGCGGTCCACAATTCCTGCACGTCGTGACTTGCAAGGGCCAAGGCTACAAGCTTGCGGAAGCCGACCCCATCCTCTACCACGGCGTATCGAGGTTTGCGCCGGAAATCGGCATAGAAAGCACCTCCGACAAGAAGCCGAACTATTCCCAGATATTCGGGGATTGGCTTTGCGCCATGGCCGAGGCGGACCCGGCGCTCGTCGCGATTACGCCGGCGATGTGCGAAGGATCGGGAATGACGGACTTCGCAAAACGTTTCCCTGCGCGCTATTTCGATGTCGGAATCGCCGAGCAGCACGCGGTGACTTTTGCGGCGGGCCTGGCCTGCGAAGGGTTGCGGCCGGTTGTTGCGATTTATTCGACTTTTCT
>JAIRZC010000172.1 GCA_031267455.1 Accumulibacter sp.
TTAAAGCGCCTGCTGTCCAGGCGTCCAGATCTGCGCGTGTTCGTAACGTCGGCGACGCTCGACGCGAAACGTTTCGCGGCCTACTTCGCGTTCGATGGAAAAGAGGCGCCGGTAATCGAAGTCTCGGGGCGAATGTTCCCTGTCGATATTCGTTATCGCCCGGTACGCGAGGAAAAAGGCGAAGCGGACGCGGCGGACCTCGGGACGGGCGCGACCTTTGCGACGCCGTTGCCGACGCGTGCGATGAGCTTGCGCGTACCGCTCCGGGCGATATCCTCGTCTTTCTTCCCGGTGAGCGCGAAATCCGCGAAACCGCCGACGCTCTGCGCGGCCGATCATTGAGCGGCGTGGGCGGTCCCATCGATATTCTGCCGCTCTTTGCGCGGCTTTCGACCGCGGAGCAGTCGCGTATTGTTGAGCCGCACACCCGGCGCCGCATCATCCTTTCGACCAATGTCGCCGAAACCTCGCTGACCGTCCCGGGGATTCGCTACGTTGTCGATTCAGGTTTGGCGCGGATCAAGCGCTATTCGTATCGAAACAAGATTGAGCAGCTCCGCGTCGAAAAAATCTCGCGCGCGTCTGCGGATCAGCGCGCCGGGCGCTGTGGGCGCGTCGAAGCCGGCATCTGTATACGGTTGTACGATGAAGACGATTATGCGCAACGTCCGGAATTTACCGATCCCGAGATCCTTCGGGCGTCGCTTGCGGGAGTCATCCTTCGGATGAGGGCGCTCGATCTGGGCGACGTCGAATCCTTTCCTTTTGTCGAAGCGCCGCCGCCCAAGGCCGTCCATGACGGGTATCAACTCCTGCGCGAGCTCGGCGCGGTGACTGACGAGAATGTTTTGACGTCGACGGGTCATAAACTCGCGCGGATTCCGCTCGATCCGCGCGTTGCGCGGATGATCGTTGCTGCGCGTGATGAAGATTGTCTCGAAGAAGTCCTGGTCATTGCCGCTGCGCTTTCCGTTCAGGACGTGCGCGAACGCCCGCAAGAAAAAGGAGCGGCGGCGGATGCGGCGCATAAAAGATTTTCCGACGAGAGATCGGAGTTTCTTTTCTGGATCAAACTCTGGCAGTGGTACGAGGGCGAGGCCGAGTCCGGAAAATCGCGGCGTCAATTGGAGCAGGCTTGCCGCGCAAGCTTCCTCTCGGCGGCGCGAATGCGCGAATGGCGCGATATCCATGGACAAATCGCCGCGCTGCACGCAGAGCGGGACAGTTTCGAGAAAGCGGCCGGCCGCCCTTTAGCGGAAAAAATATCAGAAACGCGTAAAGCCGACGCGCCGCGGACGCATCCCGCAAGCTATGAGGCGATTCACCGCGCTCTTTTGGCCGGACTGCTTGGAAACGTCGGGTGCAAACTTGAAGAGGCGTCCAGGGGGTCGCCCGCCAAAGCGCCTTATCTTGGCGCGCGGGGAATCCGCTTTGCGATACATCCCGGCTCGATGCTCGACAAAAAGGCGGGGAGATGGATCGTTGCCGCGGAAATCACTGAAACTTCGCGCCTGTTCGCGCGCTCTGTCGCGCGGATCGAACCCGAATGGCTCGAAGAAGTCGGCGCGCACCTCATCAAGAAAACCCATTTCGATCCGCATTGGGAAAAAAAGGCGATGCGGGCCGTCGTTTTCGAGCGCTCGACGCTTTACGGGCTTGTCATCAACCCGGCAAGGCGTGTAAATTACGGCCCGATAAATCCACAAGAGGCGCGCGAGCTTTTCATCCGCCAGGGACTCGTCGGCGGGGAAATCGCCGAAGATTTCGCGCGGCGCTGGGCGTTTTATACGCACAACCAGCAATTGATTCTCGACATCGAAATGCTCGAGCACAAATCCCGGCGCCCCGATATCCTCGTCGAAGATGAACTCATTTTCTCGTTTTACGATAATGTCATTCCCGGGGGAATCGCGAACGGCGCGGATTTCGATGCGTGGCGGCGCGAGGCCGAGCGCAAGGCGCCAAAATGCCTCTTTCTCGAACGCGAAGATCTGATGCGGCACGAGGCGGGGGGAATAACGACCGAGGCTTTCCCTCATGCCATGCATTTCAACGGCGTCGATTTTGCGCTTTCCTATCACTTCGATCCGGGATCGCCAAAAGACGGCGTGACGCTCACGGTATCGCTTTTCGACCTCAACCGGGTTCCGGAACGGCGTTGCGAATGGCTCGTTCCAGGGCTGCTCAAGGAAAAAGTGGTCCAACTCGTCAGGACGCTGCCCCAGAAAATACGCTCGAAACTCATTCCGGTCCCGGATTTTGCCGCCGAAGTCGTCGAAAGCGCGTCAATGGCGCGGGCGCCGTCCGACGTTCCGGATTGCGAGCAGCCATTGATTTCGGCGATCATCCGTTTCATTCTTCAAACGCGGGGCATCAACGCGCGAGGCTGGAATATCACGCCCGATGCCTTTCGCCCGGAACTCTTGCCTGCTCACCTCTTTTTCAATTTCCGTCTTGTCGACGAACATGGGCGACAACTCGCCATGGGGCGCAATCCTGTCGAACTGCGCGGAAAATGGGGCGAGGAGGCTCGGCAGGCGTTTTCCGCGCGAAACCTGCCATCGCTTGCGCATTCCGGAATGATCGACTGGTCTTTCGGGGCGCTGCCCGAATTCATCGATATCGAAACAAAGGGCGAGCGCGTTTATCCGGGTCTCTCCGACGATGGCGGATCGGTCTCGCTTCGCGTGTTCGACACGC
>JAIRZC010000242.1 GCA_031267455.1 Accumulibacter sp.
ATAAACACCTTGTCAAGCGTATTGCCTTGCTCTTCGCGGCATCGCTTGCCTTTTTCGCGCTGTTCGGGCGTCTGATCGATACCGAATGGTTTTATCGCGGACTCGGCGTTGCGGACCCCGGCGCGGCGAAAGCGCTGATCCTCTGTTGCCTGACACTGCCGGTTTTCACTTTTCCATTGACGCCGGCGATGAATTTGCTTTCGCGCCGCGACGAATTCGAAGCCGATCGCTACGCGGCAGAGCACGCGGCGGCGGGCGCGCTGATCGAAGCGCTCGTCAGGATCTACGACGACAACGCCTCGACGCTGACGCCGGACCCGCTCCATTCCCTGTTTTACGATTCTCACCCGCCGGCGGCGCAACGCATCTTTCGTCTCGCGGAAAACGCGCGTTGAAGGCCGAGGGGATCGTAGTCGCCGCGCACGGACGGAATTACCGGGTCGAGTTTCCCGGAGGTACGACGCGCCTGTGCTTCCCGCGCGGGAAAAAAAGCGAAATCGTCTGCGGCGACCGCGTGACGGTCGAGTGCGACGACGGAATCGATTCGGGGAATGGCCTCATCCTCGACATTGGCGCGCGCCGCTCATTGTTCTATCGATCCAACGCCTTCCGAAAAAAAGCGATCGCGGCGAATCTGGATCAGCTGATCGTCCTCGTCGCGGCCGAGCCTTCCTTTTCGACCGAATTATTGACGCGTTACCTCGTCGCCGCGGAAACCCAGCGGCTCGAAACGCTGATCGTGCTCAACAAGCGCGATCTTCCCGACAAGTTTTCCGCCGCGCTTTCCCGGCTTTTGGTCTTCGGGCATCTCGCCTACCGTGTCGTCCCGCTTTCGGCGAGAACCGGCGCGGAAGAATTGCGGCCTTGCCTTTCCGGTCGTTCGAGTCTTCTCGTCGGCCAGTCGGGCATGGGAAAAACGACGCTGATCAACGCCTTGATTCCGGGGACGAACGCGACGACGCGGGAAATTTCGGACGCGCTTGATTCGGGACGGCATACGACGACGCGCTCGGCGCTTTATCACCTCGACGCCGACTCGTCGCTGATCGATTCTCCGGGCTTGCAGGAGTTTGGCCTGAAGCATTTGAGTTTCGGAGAGATCGAGCGCGCTTTCCCGGAATTCGCGCCCTTCATCGGGAAATGCCGTTTTCACGATTGCCGGCACGATCGTGAGCCCGACTGCGCGATCCGCGCCGCGCTTTCGCGCGGCGAAATCGCAATCGATCGTTACGCCGCGTTTGGGTCGATCGCGAACGACGTATCCTAGGAGCCTGTCGGACTCGACCCAATCGGCGCTCGGGACGAGGTGCATTTTTTTCCAGGGATCGTCGTCGAAATCGGCATATCGATTGTGCTTGGGATATCGACCGGCGAAACGCTATAATCCCAGACTTTTCCTTTTAAAAGCGCGGCTTTGAGTCGTCATGTTCGTGCATCGCGGGTTCCCTTCGGATATTTCCGGCCAGGTGGCGTTGACCATCGGCAACTTCGACGGCGTCCACTTGGGGCACCGCGCTTTGCTCGCGCGGCTCGTCGCGGCGGCAAAAGCGCGTGGGCAGTCTTCGGCGGTGCTGACTTTCGAGCCGCATCCGCGCGAGTTCTTTGCCAAAGACGCCTCGCCGGCCCGGATTTCGACCCTGCGTGAAAAACTGGAACGGATCGCCGCCGAAGGCGTCGAGCGGGTATTCGTTTGCCGTTTCGATCGCCGCTTCGCCGCGATTTCGGCCGAGGACTTCATCGACCGCGTCCTCGTCGAACGCCTGAAAACGGCTCATTTGATCGTCGGCGACGATTTTTGTTTCGGCGCGTCTCGCCGCGGAAATTTCGCGTTGCTGCAAAAGGCGGGCGATATGAAGGGTTTTCAGGTCGAAGCCATGCCCGGCGTGATGATGGGCGGCGATCGCCGCGTTTCGAGTTCGGCGATACGCTCATTGCTCGGCGAAGGGAGGCTCGATTGCGCCGCGCGCCTGCTCGGGCGTCCCTTTTCGATCGACGGTCGTGTCGTTCATGGAATGAAGCGCGGCCGCGACCTCGGTTTTGCGACGACCAACATTCGCCTGCGCGGCGGGAAGTCGCCGCTTTTCGGCGTATTTGCCGTCGAAGTGGGCGGGGTTGGCGATCGCGTCTTTCGCGGCGTCGCGAATCTCGGCTTCCGCCCGAGCGTCGATTCCGATCCGCGTCCGCTGCTCGAGACGCATGTGTTCGATTTTTCCGGCGACTTGTACGGCTGCCGCCTGAAGGTCTGTTTCCTCTGCAAGATACGAGACGAGATCCGTTTTGCGGAACTCGAAAACCTAAAAGCGCGGATTGCCGAGGATGTCGCGTCGGCAAAACGCTTTTTCAAGCACTCCATCTGAGCGATTGCCATGTCCGACTACAAGAAGACACTGAATCTTACCGATACGCCCTTCCCGATGCGCGGCGATCTTGCGAAACGCGAGCCGCTCATGATCGAAGACTGGCAGAAGAAGAAGCTCTATCAGCGGATACGCGAAGCCTGCCTGGGGCGCCCGCGTTTCGTCCTGCACGACGGTCCGCCCTACGCCAACGGCGACATTCACATCGGACACGCGGTCAATAAGATACTGAAAGACATCATCGTCCGATCGAAGACGATGGCCGGATTCGACGCGCCGTATATTCCGGGATGGGACTGCCACGGCCTGCCGATCGAGCACCAGATCGAGAAAAAACACGGTAAGCATATTCCCGGAGACCGCGCGCGCGCGCTTTGCCGCGCTTTTGCCGAAGAACAGGTGGAACGCCAGAAGCGGGATTTCATCCGCCTCG
>JAIRZC010000273.1 GCA_031267455.1 Accumulibacter sp.
AAATGCGAAACCCTGACCGGCGGCAAGGCAAAACAAATCGTTCCGCTCTTAGCGTCGGTCACCGAGGAAGAACGCATGCGCGAAATCTTTTCGACCTGGAAGCCCGACATCGTCTACCACGCGGCCGCGTACAAGCATGTCCCGCTCGTTGAGCATAATCCTTCCGAAGGGATCCGTAACAATGTCTTCGGGACTCTGGTCGCGGCGCGGGTCGCTTTCGGACAGAAAACTCCTGATTTCGTTCTGATCAGCACAGACAAGGCAGTGCGGCCGACCAACGTCATGGGCGCCAGCAAGCGGCTCTCGGAGATGGTATTGCAAGCGCTTGCCTCGCAAACACCCGCAACCCGGTTTACGATGGTGCGCTTCGGCAATGTGCTCGGCTCATCGGGTTCGGTCGTCCCTCATTTCCGCCAACAAATCCGCGAAGGCGGACCGATCACGCTGACGCACGAAAAAATCACACGATTCTTCATGACGATCCCCGAAGCGGCGCAGCTGGTCATCCAGGCGGGCGCCATGGCCAGGGGCGGCGATGTTTTCGTGCTCGACATGGGGAAACCCGTGAAGATATTCGACCTCGCGCGCCATATGATTGAATTATCCGGACTGACGGTGCGCGACGCGGATCATCCCGATGGCGACATCGCAATCGAAATCACGGGGCTCCGCCCCGGCGAAAAGCTCTACGAGGAGTTGCTGATCGGAGATAATCCCGAGCCGACGATGCATCCGATGATCATGAAGGCGCGCGAGGAATTTCTTCCCTGGCCCATTCTGGAGAAAAAACTTGAAACGCTCGAACTTGCCGCCGCCGACAACGATGCTATCGTCATACGGCGGATTCTCGAAGACATCGTTTCGGGATACGTACCAGACGGAGCCATCGTTGATTGGGTCTTTCTGAAGCAAAATCGGGAAGCGGCCAACGATCACTCCTGACCCCCACCACGCACCCCATGGCAACCTACGCAATCGGAGACATTCAAGGCTGTTTCGACGCCTTCACGCGCCTTCTCGACCGCTGCGCCTTCGACCCCGCGAAGGACAGGCTCTGGTTGACGGGTGACCTCGTCAACCGCGGCCCGCGCTCGCTGGAAACCTTGCGATTCGTCCGTTCTCTGGGCGAAGCGGCGGTCACGGTACTCGGAAATCACGATTTTTTTCTGCTGATGGTCGCCGAAGGCTTCGGAAAACGTTCCGAGGACGACACCTTCGACGAAATACTCACCGCGCCGGATCGCGGCGAACTTCTGACCTGGCTTCGTCATCGCCCCCTGTGCCATCGGGAAGGCGGATACTGCCTCGTGCATGCGGGACTGCTGCCGCAGTGGACGAGTTTACGCGCGCGCGCTCTCGCTGCCGAAGTCGAAGCGGCCCTGACGGGAGCCGACTGGCGCGAGTTCATGGAATATCACATATGGGGCAACCTGCCGAACGCATGGCGCGATTCGCTCGAAGGATGGCCCCGCCTTCGCACGATCGTCAACGTCATGGCGCGCATGCGTTTTTGCTCACCCGAAGGCGTGATGGACTTCAGCGCAAAAGGCGAGGTTTCGCGAGCGCCCGCTGGATTTTTGCCGTGGTACGAGCTTCCTGGCCGGAACGACGCGGACGCGACGCTCATCGTCGGGCACTGGTCGGCGATCGGCCTAAAGATCACGCCGAAACTGCTGGCAATCGACACGGGTTGCCTTTGGGGCGGCGAACTGACGGCCATCCGGCTCGAAGACCGCAGGATATTTCAGGTCAAGGGATCGAAAGAAGAAATCCGACCGCTTTGAGCGCGGATATACGGCAAGGCGATTTGGAAACGACAATACGCGGCATTGCCGCCCATCGGGCCGGCGCGCTTTTACCAGGGCGCCTTTCCGAAGGCTGCGGCATAGCGCCGCGCGACTTCGTCCCGGCCCAAACGATGATTCTGCCCGCCGCGATACGCGATCTTGATCGCGCCCATGACGGAGGCCAGTCTTGCGCTTTTTTCGATGTCCCAACCGTTGGAAATTCCGTAGAGAAGTCCGGCGCGGTAGGCGTCGCCGCACCCGGTCGGATCAACGACGACGTCGGGAGCAACGCAGGGAATTCCGCAAATGACGCCGTTGGAATAGATAACCGACCCCTCGCCACCCAGCGTGACAAACAGAGCTTCGACGCTGTCGCTCAGGCGTTCGATCGACAATCCCGTCCGATCACAAGCCATCCTTACCTCGTAGTCGTTGAAACAAGCATATTCGGCGAGATCCAGAAAACGCAGGATGTCCTCCCCGGAAAACATCGCAAGCCCCTGACCCGGATCGAAAAGGAAGGGAATGCCTAGGGTCTTCATTTCGCGCGCGTGCGAGATCATGCCTTCGCGTCCATCAGGCGCGACGATTCCGAGCGTAACGCCCAAGGTATCGGATACGTGATTGAGGTGCGAAAAACTCATCGCGCCCGGATGAAAAGCCGTGATCTGGTTGTCGTCCATATCGGTCGTGATGAAGGCCTGCGCGGTCAGATGGTCGCCGAGCGCGAGCACGTGCGACCTGTCGAGGCCGTTTGAATCGAGATAACGCAGATAATCGTCGCCGTCGCTTCCAATCGCGGCCATGATCACCGGATCACCGCCGAGGAGCTTGAGGCTAAACGCGATGTTCCCGGCGCAGCCACCGTATTCACAGCGCATTTCAGGAACCAGGAAAGACACATTCAGAATGTGTATCTGCTCCGGCAGAATGTGATTCCGGAAGCGATCCCGGAAAATCATGATGTTATCGTAGGCGAGCGAACCGCAGATCAACGTGGACATTTTCTGGCGCTGGTAAAGAATCTTGCGGCATTATAACAAGCGCCTCCGGTTAAAGGGGTTTTCGCCGCGCGGGCGATTTTCGAGCGAAATCAAGGGTAGACGACATAGAGCCGATAGCCAACAGGCTTGACGTCTCGCGTCTCGACCCAGAGACGGATGTTTATGTCGGAATTCGCCGCGAAAGGCTGGCGCGGCGAAAGCTTCAGCGGAAGGTATTCGCCCGGATCGAAAACGCGCCGGACGATCACCTTGTCCTTTTCGTCGGTCAAAAGCACGTCCAGCGAAGGGTAAGCCTGACCGTAATGGGCACGATTGCGCAGTATCGCGCTCAACACCAGAAGTCCGCGGTCGGGATCGTTCTGAAGATCGGATGCCTCGAGATTGATCGATTCGATATGGCGAGGCAGCGGAACATGCGCGCCGAACGCGCGGCTCAAAAGTTCGAGCGGCGGCCTGAAAAGCGGCGCGAGATGAGCGATCTCGCCACGGAAACGGGCAACGACCTGAAAAAGCAGCAGGATGCCAAGAAAAATAGCGCCCCTCCTGAAGTGGCGCTCCATGGCGTCCGAATGCCTGAAGGAGCCGGAAAGAAACGATTCCGCCCCTTTGACGTCGGCCAGTATCCTGGCAATTTCGCGCGGCGAGGCGGGTATCCCAGCCTCGTCCGCTTCCCGCGATCTCTCTTCGGGGATCGATTCGTCCGCATCGCCGCGCCCGCTATCATCCGCCGAAATCTCCGCGCAACGATCCGCCGGTTTGGGCAAATCGACGATTTTGACCTGAATTTCTCTTTCCGGGACGCGCATCCCGGTGATTTGCGGCGGCAAAAGCTCATTTGACGAAGCGGTCTCCTGGATTTCTTCGGATTCCGGGGTTTTCAGCGCATCCGGCGGGTCCAATATCTCCAAACCGTGCTCGATATTGCCGGGAACGGAAAGCTCATCGAAGGGCGCAAGTTCATCGAAGCCTTCGAGTGGTGAGAATCGGGGCGAAGCGTCCGGCGCAGTGGATAGCGGCGCCTCTTCCCGCGCCTCCGCCCATTCTTTTTCCAGCGCGCCGGTCTCCGGAAATTTCAACGCGTCGGCGCGTCCGTCTTCGGGCAAGGGAAATTCCCGCAGACTCTCCAACCCCTCCAGTTCACCCGGCTCGATCAGAACGGAAAATTTCTCCGCATCATCGTCGAGCAGGTTGCCGAGCGCATTGAATATCTCCTGGCATTGCCCGCAACGAACCTTGCCGCCGCGCGCCGATAAATGCTCCCGCGTAACGCGAAAAACGGTCCAACAATTCGGACAACGCGCTTTCATGACCCAGCCCCGGTTCCGGCAAGGCAGACCCACCCCTCGCATGTACCCGAAACCGTCAGCGAAATGCCGTTCAGGGCATACGATGAAATCATATCGTCCGCCTGCGTTTCCAAAATTCCCGACAGAACCAGATGGCCGCCATCCCGGACATGCGCGCGGATCGCCGGCGCAAGCGCTTTGAGCGTATTGGAAAGAATATTGGCAAGCACGATATCGAAGCATCCTTCGATTTTCGCGGATGAATCCTCAAAGCAAACGCCAACCCGATTGCGTTCGGCGTTATACCGGGCTGCGACAACAGCCTGCGGATCGATATCGACGCCCAGCGTCATCCCCGCGCCGAGTTTCGCCGCGGCAATCGCCAAGATGCCTGAACCGCACCCGTAATCGAGAACCGATTCGCCCGCCTCGATATGCCTTTCGAGCCATTCCAGGCACAGGCGCGTCGTCGGGTGCGAACCCGTGCCAAAAGCCATCCCAGGATCAAGATGCAGGACGATGGCGTCCGGATCGGGCGCATCGCGCCAGGAAGGAACGACCCAGAGACGATCGGATATCCGCATCGGCTCAAATTGCGACTGCGTCAGGCGCACCCAGTCCCGCTCCGAAACTTCTTTTTGGGCAAAGGCAGGCATTGCCTCGATTCCAGCGCGCCCGGCGCATTCGGCAGCCGTTGCCGCAAGATCCGTCCCCGGCTCGAACAGCGCGGTCACACGCGAGTTTTTCCAGCCGAAAATAGAAGGCTCGCCAGGCTCGCCGAAGTGCGGCATTTCTTTTTCGGTCCCCGCGTCGGCGTCGTCGACGTCAACCGACATCGCACCCTTTTCAAGTAGTGCGTCCGCCAGGGCTTCCGCGTGGGCCGAATCGGTTTTGAGCGTGAGGGACAGCCAAGCCACGATGGATTCCGTTTATAAATCGCCCACGCTGGCAAAAAACCGCTTCACCCCGCGGATACGCGGCTGGGCAAGGATGAGTTGGAGACGGCGATCAATGTGCTCCTGGAGTCTCGATGGTAGCCAAGCTCAGAAAATACTCGAGCGCCAAAAGATAACCTTGACTGCCAAAGCCGCTGATAACACCGATGGCGAGGTCGGAAAAATACGAACGCCGCCGAAAAGTCTCGCGGGAATGGATGTTCGACAGGTGTACCTCGATGAAAGGAATCTCAGTCGCCGCGAGCGCGTCGCGCAAAGCCACACTCGTATGCGTAAACCCCGCGGGATTGATGATGAGGTAGCCTACCCCCTGCTCACGCGCCGCATGGATGCGCTCGATCAGCGCGCCCTCGTGATTGCTTTGGAAAGTTTCGAGCACGGCGCCCGCCAGATTCGCGCGATGCGCAAGCGCCAGATTGATTTCGGCGAGCGTCGTCCGACCATAGTATTCAGGTTCGCGCGCGCCCAAGAGGTTCAAATTGGGCCCATGCAGGACAAGCAGGCGTGCCGACTCCTTGCGTGGGTTTTCAGTGGAAGCGGCTTTTTTCATGAAAGAGAGTTTGCCGCATTCGATGCCTCTTTGTCCAGAGGCTATAGGGAATTTCACGAGCCGCCGCTTCCGTTTCCGACTATCGCGGTGTAGCCTTCTGCTACTTTTTTGGCACCCACTTATCAAAAGATATATCCAGTTTTTCCACAATCAATTGCCGTCCCCTTCCCATAACCGTGAAGAAAAACGAAAGAGTTTGCTGTTCCCTCCCTGCTACGCGGGAGAGGGGCAGCAAGTGCCCGCGTATCTTTCACCCACAAGATGCTCGGGCGAAAAGACGCCTGGGTTTCGATGGCTGTATCTTTTAGAATCACGTACTTCGCCGCAGGCGGCACGCGATCGTCCGATTTTCCCCTCCGACAGGCGGAAGCCTCCCCAAGCGCGCCGCAGCGTCGCTCCTTCTGGAAAATCAGCCTGCCTTGGCTTCGGCTTTTCTTGGTGAGGACCTGCCGCCGCCTCCGCTTTTTTGCGGCGGGGTGTCGTCGGTGCGGGAATCGCGGATACTCTTGTGTCTCCCCACACCTGAAGGCGACCGGTCGCCGGGATGATGGTTGGAATCTCCACCTTGCCAGGATACGCTTCCGTCCGATCTTTCCGGAAGCGGAGGATGCCTGTCCGAACCCAAGACCGGATACCTCGGCAGGGTCGAGCCGGGAAGATATCTGCGCGAATTCAGATTCGGGTTCTGCAGGACTGTCGTAAAGCGCATCATGAAACGAATCGGCGCCGCTTTTTTCAGGACGGCTCCGTTTCGGTCGACGATGCTCGCCTCGAGACGGGCAAACTGGTTCGCTGGAATCGACTCGCCCCAAAATTCCGGCGGAATCATGAATTCTGCCGCCGTGAAACGCTCCCGTACCGGTTCGCCGTTGATGCTGACGGAAAAGGAGTGACCCTCCTCGAGGCGCAGCGCAGGATCGACGGAAAGGCGCACATCGAAGGTGCCCGGATTGATGATGACGCTACCGTTATCCTGCGGCCAGATCACGGAAAATTCGCGGTACACCGACTCGCCTGGAGTTTCGCGCGAAGCTCCGGGCGAAACGCCGCGATTGCTTCCACTCGCCGCCGCGCCGCGCGCGGGAAGAGGCGCAGGAGTTGTCTTTTCTTCCTTCGGCGTCTGGATGACCGTCAAGGGGCGCAGATTGACTTCCTTGCTGCCTTTTTGCGGAATATTTGAAAACGTAGGTCCGTTCGGGCCTTCGGTCACATAGACGCCCTCGCCCCGCGAGACGGAAGCCAAGGATAAAAACGCCAGGAACGCCAGATTCCGAAACAATCCTGTCATTGCGATCTCCGATTCGACGATTTTCCGTCCTTCTTTCTATTTTAGCGCCTGTTTTACGCATTCCGGAAAAAACAACGCCCAAATTCCACTTATGCGCTGCCGGGTGCGCGTCGGGCGGCGGTGCAGGTACCTTTCGATACAGGCGATTTCGAACGTCATCGAGCGGTTCCGCGATCTTCCCGCGTATACTCCTCGCAGCCCCCACTACCCAAAGGAGTAAGTTTCGCAAGCATCCCGCTTCATTGAAATTCGGTATAGAATGGGTTGCGCGCCATCACGCCATCATCGTAAAGCTCAACTCCGGCTTTGCAAACCGGAACGGGAGAAACTTCATCCCAGGTTCATTTCATTTGACAGGCGTAAAGGCTCATCGTTCATTTTTGGTTATGTAAAAACCGCACAATCCATGTTGCCGCCGCCTGAAATTCAGGCGACAATCGACCAATTCAGGGAGGTGATATGCGTATTGGCTTTTTCGGAGCCGCCGGCGAAGTAACCGGTTCGTGCACCTTGGTAGAGATGGATTCGTGCCGCTTCCTCGTCGATTGCGGAATGTTCCAGGGCGGGCGCGAGGCGTATTCAAAAAACGTCAACGCCCTG
>JAIRZC010000052.1 GCA_031267455.1 Accumulibacter sp.
CGGAACAGCATCTCGCCGGCGGCATCGATCCAGCGCGAATACGCACGCGCTTCCCCCCCGAGCCGAACGGTTATCTGCATTTCGGTCACGCAAAATCGATCTGCCTGAATTTCGGTCTCGCGCGCGACTACGGCGGGCGATGCCATCTGCGTTTCGACGACACGAATCCCGAGGGGGAAGAAAAAGAATACGCAGATTCGATTATCGAATCCGTTCGTTGGCTGGGCTTCTCCTGGGACTCGGGCGATGAAGAAAACCTCTATTTCGCTTCCGACTACTTCGACTGGATGATCCGTTGCGCCGACTACCTGATCGATACGAACCACGCTTACGTCGACAGCCAGACCGCCGAAGAAATACGCGATCACCGCGGGACCCTGACCGAAGCGGGCGTGAATTCGCCGTATCGGGAACGTTTACCTTCGGAAAGCCGCGAACTTTTCCGACGCATGCGCGCCGGCGACTTCCCTGACGGCGCGCACGTCCTGCGCGCCAAAATCGACATGGCTTCTCCCAACATCAACCTGCGAGATCCCGTCATTTACCGGATACGTCACGCAGCGCATCACAACACGGGCAAGCGTTGGTGCGTCTATCCGTTGTATACCTTTGCGCATCCGATCGAGGACGCCCTGGAAAACATCACGCATTCGATCTGCACGCTGGAATTCGAAGACCAGCGGCCGTTCTACGACTGGCTTCTCGAGAGACTTGCCGAAGGCGGTCTCATTCAGCGCCCCGTCTCCCGGCAAATCGAATTTTCGCGCCTGAACTTAAGCCATGTCGTCCTCTCCAAGCGAAAGCTGCTCCAGATCGTCGACGAAAAGCGCGTCGATGGCTGGGACGACCCGAGGATGCCGACTCTCGTCGGCGCGCGCCGCCGGGGGTACACACCGGAGGGTTTTCGCCTTTTCGCGGAGCGCGCCGGCGTTTCGAAATCCGAAGCGCTCATCGACTACTCGGTTTTTGAAGACTGCATGCGCGAGGTGCTCAACGAATCTTCGGAACGACGCATCGCCGTTCTCGACCCGCTTCGGCTGATCATCGACAACTACCCGGAGAACGCGCGCGAGGACTGCTTCGCGCCAAACCACCCGCTTAGGCCCGAACTCGGAAAACGCGCCATGCCTTTCGGAAAGAATCTCTGGATAGAGCGCGATGATTTCATGGAAACCCCGGTCAAGGGTTTCCACCGCCTTTATCCCGGAAACACGGTGCGCCTGCGCTACGCTTACGTCGTCAAATGCACAGGGTGCGAAAAAGACGAAAGCGGTCGCGTTTTTTCCGTACATTGCGACTATATGCCGGATTCAAAAAGCGGGACGCCCGGCGCGGATGGATACAAGTGCAAGGGAAATCTCCACTGGGTGTCGATCGAGGAAGCCCACCCGGCGAACATTCGCCTCTACGACCGTCTCTTTTCTGTCCCGTCCCCCGGCATGGATGGCCGGAACTTCATTGACGACATCGATCCGGACAGCATCGTGCGCGTCGTAGCGCAGCTCGAACCCTCGCTCGAGGCGGCGGAACCCGAAGCGCGCTTCCAGTTCGAGCGCCACGGCTACTTCGTCGTCGACCGGATCGACTCCCTTCCCGGCGCGCCGGTTTTCAACCGCACGGTAACGCTACGCGACTCCTGGAAAAAAAAGAAATGAATTTCATCGAAGCGCTCGACGCCGCGTGGAAGAAAAACGATTCGCTTCTTTGCGTCGGCCTCGATCCCGATCCCAAAAGGTTTCCGGCGCGCCTGGCGAACGATTCCAACGCGATTTTCAGTTTCTGCGCGGAAATCGTCGACGCAACCGCCGATCTCGTCTGCTCTTTCAAGCCACAGATCGCGCACTTCGCGGCGCATCGCGCCGAAACACAACTCGAAAATCTGATCTCTCATATCCACCTGAATTATCCCGATATCCCGGTTATCCTCGACGCCAAGCGCGGCGACATCGAAAGCACCGCCGAACATTATGCCGCCGAGGCCTTCGTCCGCTACGCCGCGGACGCCGTTACGCTCAATCCCTACCTCGGCGGCGACTCGATTCTGCCCTATCTGGCCTACCCCGGGAAAGGCATCGTCCTTTTGTGCCGAACTTCCAATCCCGGAAGCGGCGACCTCCAGCTTCTCAATGTCGGCGGAATGAAACTCTACGAAGCCGTCGCTCATCTCACGGTCGCCGAATGGAACGCGACGGGACAATGCGCGCTCGTCGTCGGCGCGACCTGTCCGACCGAAATCGGGCGCGTCCGGGAAATCGTCGGCGACCTGCCGCTGCTCATTCCGGGTGTCGGCGCGCAGGGCGGCGACATTCGCGCGATCCTCCACGCCGGGCGCGCCTCTTCCGGTACCGGCTTGATCATCAACTCCTCTCGCGCGATCCTCTACGCTGACCGTGAAAATCCCGCCGAAGGCGCTCGAAATGCGGCGCGAAAAACGAGGGATGAGATCAATCGCTGCCGCTAGCCGACCTGATTCCATTACCGTCACAATGAGCCAGGAATTTTCTTCGACAAGCGCTATTTCCCTTCGACCCGGCGGATGCCGACGCGCTCACCGTCTCTCCTCGCCCGCTGACCGGCCGCATCGACGGCAACGCATGTTCGACGAACCGGAATAAGGAAGCCCGCGCATGTCCAACTTCATCGAACATGTGAACGGCTACATCAGAAAGGATAAAACGTAAATGGGTGGCTTGCTCGTACTGGCGCTGATTTTCGCATACGTAATCCTGACGTCGAAGTTATTCAAGCGTGTTCGTCCCTGGTGGGCGAAAGCGCTGGTAATCGTCGCGGCGATCTTGATTCCGACCGCCGATGCCGTTTATGGGCGCCACAAACTCAAGCGGATGTGCGAGGCCGAGGGGGGCTTACACATTTATCGGGTAGCGGAAGGGGTGGATGGGTTTGATGACGCAAGCATAACACCACATGATGAATGGATTTTAAAATACGGATATCGTATTATTGAGGGGACGGAACTCAATGGAAAACGTTCTCGACTCGTTCGTTTGCCCAATGGGAAAATTGTTCGTGAAACCGGGATTAAGCCGATGACAGAATATATCTACGAGATTAAAAAAATAAATCCGTATAGTATATTTATTCGTGATGGTTCTCATGTTCGTGTCAGAAGCACGGGAGAAATTTTGAGTCGGGAGGTTAATATCAATTATTCTGGCGGATGGTTAGAACGATTCGTCAATGGGCTTTATTCTGTACGTGGAACTGCTGGTATGTGCGGATCAATAGTTTCTAAGCATGAACTGATTGCAAAAACACTCAAACCTCTTAAGCAGGAGAAAACGAAATGAGTATCGACTTGACCAAGGCAATGAACTATTCCTGGATGTCGCAAGCGGCCTATCTGGATATCACCTCGGTCATTCCAGGAAGCGCGGATAGTCTGGCCAACTACTTGAAGCGTATTTCCATCAATCCAGGCAATATCTTTGCCGAAAAACAAGCCGACCACTTCACTGACGCTTCTACCGGATTCAGTTTCATTGATCAACTGCCGAATACCGCGTATGGAACTTCCATCACGGTATTTGAGAGCAACGCGGACGGCAGTTACACGCTGGCCGTGCGCGGAACCGAGCCGAGCGCGCAGTGGGGCGCCGATCTGTTGCACGATATCATCGGTGTCTTCGGCGCCGGGAAAGCCAAGGCTCAAGTCTTCGAAGCCTTTCGTTATTACAAACGTCTGACGACGGCGGAAGGGCAGTCGGTCGTATACACCGAAGCCGAAATCGACGCCATGGCCCACCTGCTGCAAAGCGACCCCTCGCTGGCCGGAAGTTTTGGAAACCTTGCCGCCGCCGCGACCTGCTTCATGACCCTGACCGCTGATGACGAAGGGCTGGGACTGATTCCGGACGGTTCCGTCATCAACTTTGCCGGTCACAGCCTGGGCGGACACGTCGCTTATTTGCTGGCGCAGCTGATCAACGCGACTGATGGCGGTATCCATACGATCGGTGACGTCATGACCTACAACGCCCCAGGAGAAAACGCCCTGTTCTATGAAATCCAGAACTGGTTCGGAATCGACACGAGTTCCCCGGCGGGCCTGATCGGAAGCAAGCACCTGGCCTTTTATGCGGAAGCCGGGCTCAACGTCACCGCCGGACTCGGGCAGGTCATCGGAACGCGGGTACCGCTCTTCATCGAAGATGAGGGAGCGGTAAGCGGCAATATATTGATGGAGAACCACTCGATCGTCAAACTCTCCGACGCGCTCGCGCTTTACGAGACATTCGCCATACTCTCGCCGTCGCTCACACTGGGCGAGATCGAGGAAATTTTCGAGAAAGCCAACGCTTCTGACCTCGACAGTCTCGAAACCGCGCTCGATGCGCTTCGGACCCTGCTGCTCGACGGTGACATCGCCACGAACACGAGCAAACAAACACCGACCGGAAACCGGGATACCTTCTACACCCACCTCTACGCGCTCCAGGAGAGCGATGCTTACGGAGATATCAAGGGGGAAGTCACGCTAAGCGGCAACGTCATGAGTCTCGTATCGAGCGCCTTGACGGGAGCGCAGAACCTGCCGGCGGAAATCTTCATTCCGACGGAACGCAACAGCCAAATCGGCTTTCGGAATTCCAGACACCTTTCTGGATGCCCGCCTGCGCGAGTATGACGAAGCGGGAGTAAATTTCCGCCTGCGCAAGCATGACGCAGGGGCATCACGCTGCCAGACGCGCCACAGAATCCCCCCGTATCACCCCTTGCCGGCTCCTTCCAAGAGGAAAGGGCGGCGCCTCCGAGCGACCGGGCGACCCGGCGGAGGAGGCTTGCCAAAAATCCCGTCCGAGAGTAGTGTATCGTTACCGATCCAATACTCGCCGTCACAATGAGTCAGGAATTTTCTTTGACAAG
>JAIRZC010000127.1 GCA_031267455.1 Accumulibacter sp.
CGGCGTCATCGACGCGCACAAGACGCCGATCACGATCGCGCTTCCGAATTCGGTTTCGCAGTTCCTCAGCGTCCAGAACGGCCTCGGAACGCAGTCGGTCGGGCAATGGCTCAAGGGCGAATATCCGAACGTGCGTCTCGAATTCGTCCCCGAACTCGACGACGCGTACGGCGGCGCGACCGGGGTCTACATCTACGCCGAGACGATCAACGACGGCAATAGCAGCGACGGCGGGCGCGTGTTCGAGCAGTTTGTCCCGGCGAAGTTCATCACGCTGGGCGTCGACCGCGACGCAAAATCCTACATCGAGGATTTCGCCAATGCGACGGCGGGCGTATTCCTGAAGCGCCCGGTCGGCGTCGCGCGTTACGCGGGGGTTTGACATGGGGAAATACTATGTCTACTCCACGCTGACCGCGGGCGGCGAATACACCGGGTGGATCGAGGGCGCGGGCGGTCTCCCTAAGCGCGCGCATTCCGTGAAGATCGCGGGCGGCGCGAATCTCTACAACAAGAACCTCATAACCCCGCTGGGCGTCGTGACGGAAATTTCCGAAGAGGACGAGGCCTTTCTTCGCGGAAATAAAATCTTCCAGATCCATGAGAAGAACGGTTTCGTCCGGATCGATTCCAAAAAACGCGATATCGAAGCCGCCGTCGCCGACATGGAGCGCCGCGACGCCTCCGCGCCCGACGTTCCTCAGGATTACGTCGAAGTCCCCGCGGCGCAAGCAGGCAATGTGACGGGGATCCGGCGCAACCGAAGGGCGAAAAGGCAATGACGCTGACGCCCGGCATCTTCCGGGCGCGTTTCCCGGAATTCTCCAATCCGGAAACGTACCCGGAGGCCGTGATACGGGTGTGCCTCGACGATTCGCTCTGCTGGCTCCACCTTCCTTCTTCCGAAGGATGCGATGCCGCGTATTACCTGCTCGCCGCGCATTTTCTGTTCGAGAGGGACGCGCTCGCAAAAGGCGAGAGCCAGTACGGGGCGGTTTCCAATGCTTCGGTGGGAGGCGTTTCGGTCGGGCTTTCCGTGCCGACCACGAAAAGCGCCTGGGCCGCGTGGCTTTCCGGGTCGCCTTACGGGCAGAAGCTGCTCGCCTGGCTTTCCGTGAAGGCCGCAGGCGGCGCGTCGCTCGGCGGTTTGCCGGAGCGGGATGCTTTCCGGAAAGTCGGAGGTGTCTTCCTATGAAAACGCGATTTATTGGAAACGGAAATAGATTGCTGAATCTTTTCATCCGGGACTTCGACGGACTCTCCGGGAAAGTCGGCTGGTTCGAATCGGCGAAATACCCGAAGGGAACGCCGGTCGCTCTGGTGGCAGCGCATCATGAATTCGGATCGGCCAAGGCGGGCCGGCCACCGAAATCGTTTTTCAGGCCCGCCGTCGCGGAAAACCAGAAGACCTGGGAATCCCTTTCAAGGCGATTCTCGAAAGAAGTTCTCGAAGGGGGTCTGACCGCGCATCAGGCGATGAGCCGTATTTCGCTGACGGCGCTGGCCGACGTGAAGACGGCGATCACGGAACTCGGAAATTACGCGGAATCGGATCGCGTCGTGAAACGGCGCAGACGCAGGAAAGACCCGCCGCCCAACGAATCCACGGCGATCCTGCGCGACACGATGCGGCTCTTCACGACGCTGACTCAGGTTACGGAGAAAAAATGATGAACAGATGGGTTCCCGCATTCCCAGAATCATTTTATCGTAACCGGGAATGCGATATTGCGGATGCACAGCAACAACTAAACTACAAGGGATTTGAAGCGCTCGAAGGAGCTTCTCAAAAAATTCAACAAACGGCGGGGGGTCAGAAGTCCAGTTGCGCTTCATGCAGATCAAGCGCGCGGGCGATTTTTTCGCGGCTGGATTTTCGGATGGTCTTTTTGGCTTCCAGCTGCGCGTAAGCGCCTTGCGTAATCCCCATGCGCTCCGCAACCCCGGCCTGCGTCAGTTCCAGATGTTCGCGCCACGCGCGGGCGGCGGACCAGTCGTTATCCAGGGCGAGATCGACCACGGCGGCGGGAATGCCCGGCTCCGCGCGCGCTTTGTCTTTGACCAACGCCTGATAATGGGCAAAGGGCAGCACCGCAAAGGCGGGATGTCCCGCCGCGTCGCGCAGGATTTGCACGGAGTCAGTAAGTGTGTTCATCACGTTTCTTCACCTCTTCAATGGAGACAATGCGTGCCGCGCCGTCAAAGTCAAAAAATATCCGAAAATTCCCCACGCGCAGCCGGTATCGATACGCATGATCGACCAGCGCTTTTACGCCTGCGCACTCCGGCATGTCGACGAGCTTGCCCACCTCGCGCCGGATGGCCTTGCTGTCCGACGCGGGGAGTTTTCGCAACTGTTTGGCGGCTTTTCTGGCGTAAAAGATTTCGTTCATGGAAATATTATACGTTTATTATTAGATTTTGCAAACAAAATCCAATAATTTGCGGCGTATTTTCAATCCACGCCCCTAAGCGGGCGAAACCCTTGGGTTTTCAACCGGAGTGGGTTTTACGATGATACCCGGATCGAATCTTCTGGGAAAAGCCTTGCGCATCCTCGGAAATCAGTCCGTCCTCTATTACAAAAACACGGGACGAACGACGAGCGCGACCG
>JAIRZC010000137.1 GCA_031267455.1 Accumulibacter sp.
CGATTTCCTCGATGACGAAATGCGATCCCTCTCCGCTGGCAGCGGCGTTTTTCGAGGCGACGTGGCGCGCTATTTCGATCTCCTGTTCGGTTAGGCCCGTCTGGATGCCGGGAGGAATGTTGACGCCCATTTCGACCAGAGTGCGCACGACCTCGGTGTGTTTTCCGCGCAGGGCCATCGAGAGCGGGGACGTCGGTATCGTGTTGTCGGGGAAGTTGGCTTTGGCGCCGCGCATGATGAGTTCGCGCACGATATTGGAAAAGCCCATGAAGCACGCCATTCCGAGCGCGACGCCCGGCTTCCCGTCCGCTTCGTTCAATTCCACCGCGCCGGCGTTGAGCACGGCGAGCACCTCTGAAAGTTTGCCCGTTCGGATGGCATTAAGCAAATTTGGGTTTATTGCCATAAAGTACCTCCAAGGAGTAAAGCAATACTCCATGCATGATTTTTACAACATCGCAATTCTATCAGCTATCGACAAGCCTTTGGAATGATATCACCAGCAAAGACATGAGAGGATTCAATATCTTTTTGAAACGAAATGTTTGCGGCCTACGCTTTTTCGCGTGCCGCCACGGGATTTCGATCCGGTATCAGGCGGTTTGTCCGTAGGCGCCGAATTTTTCGAGCACGGCGCGCATTTCTTCGGAGCCGAGCAGAATAGGCTCGCCGATCTGGCGTGCGCGCCAATATTGTTCGCACAGCGCTTCGAGTTCGATGCCGAGAGCCAATGCCTGTTCCAAGTCACGCCCATGGACAATCTGACCGTGGTTGGCGAGCAGGCAGGCATTCCTGCCCTCGAGCGCTTCCTGCGCCGCGTCGGAAAGCGCCTGCGTGCCGAAAGTCGCGTATCGGGCGCAACGTACCGAGTCGCCTCCGAAACGTGCGATCATGTAGTGAAAAGGGGGGATATCCCCGCGCAGGCATGAAAGGCTCACGGCAAAGGGTGAATGCGCATGCAGGACTGCGCCTGCCTCGGGACGCCGCGCGTAGATGTCGCGATGAAAGCGCCATTCGGATGAGGGCGCGCGCAAGTTTTTCGGCGCTTTAACGCTCGGGGAAGCGCGGGCGCCGTCCATCGCCATGAAAACGATGTCCTCTGGATTCAAGTCACCGTAGCGCATTCCGGTCGGGGTAATCAAATAGCCGCGTCTTCCATCTTGCTCCGCGCGAACACTGAGGTTTCCGGATGTCCCGACACACAAATCGTGGTCTCCCATGTAACGCGCCGTGTCGATGAGGCGCCGGCGCAATTTAAGCATCTTTCTTCTTTTCCCCGAAAAGGGTAGAAAGATTGCCGGGGATACAGACCCCGCGTTCCGTGATAAACGCGGTGATGAACTGCGCCGGCGTGACGTCGAAGGCTGGATTGAAAACGGGCGCGCCTTCGGGAAGCAGACGAAATGTTTTTACGGTGCCATCCGCGTCGAGGCCCGAAAGCGTTCGTACCTCCTCACCGCTTCGCTCTTCGATCGGAATTTCTGTTCCGTCCGCGCAGGAAAAATCAAAAGTCGAACGTGGCGCAGCGACAAAGAAGGGCACTTTGGAAAAATGCGCGGCGATGGCTTTCAGGCGAGTACCGATCTTGTTGGCCACATCGCCGTTTGTCGCGATTCGGTCGGCACCGACGATAACGGCGTCGATTTTATCCTGTGCCAGAAGATAACCCGCCGCATTGTCGGAAAATACCGTATGCGGAATACCGCGTTGCCGCAATTCCCAGGCGGTGAGCAATCCTTGATTGCGCGGGCGTGTTTCGGAAACCCAGACGTGAATATCGATCCCAGCGTCGATTCCGGCATAGATGGGCGAAATCGCCGTACCGCGGTCAATCGCCGCGAGCCGGCCGGCATTGCAGTGCGTCATTATTTCGAGCTTCCCGGATTTTTTTTCGGCAAGCGACTTCAAAAGATCGAGTCCGTGCTCGCCGATCTTCCGGCATTGGTCGACATCTTCTTCCGCGATACGGCCCGCTTCGATCCAGGCAGCTTCGGCGCGATTTTCGACATCCAGAAGGCAGGTGCGCATGCGCGCTAACGCCCAGTGCAAATTGACGGCCGTCGGGCGAGCCGCCTTGAGCCGCGCGATAGCTTTTTCAAGAGCGCCGTCGTCGTTTTTTTCCCTGATCGCCAGCGCGAGGCCGTAAGCCGCCGTTACACCGATCAGCGGCGCGCCGCGAACCTGCATCGCGCGGATGGCCGATACGGCCTCCTCGAGGCGGGAAATGCGAAGGACGCGAAAGTCGTTGGGAAGCGCCGTTTGGTCAATGACGTGAATCGAGCGACCATCCGGGTCCGGCCAAAGCGTGCGGGTAGGCAGTGTGCCGATCTTCATTCAGGAAAACGGCCGTAACGTCGCTCAAGTCTCGAACAGGCTCCGGCGCTCGACCTCGATACGTGCGATGAAACGCTGGAGCACCGTTTCATCGGCGAGCGCTGGAGAAATAAGCTGGCATCCCATGTGCCAGACGGGTTTGCGCGCGCGGTTTTCCGCGGGCATGATGTAGCGAATCTCGGCGATGACGGAAAGTTTTCCCTGTTCGCGCAGGTCAATCCAGCAGTCCTCGAAGCGCTCAAGCGGCTCGAAAGGAAATCTCGACGCGATCTGGACGCCGAAGCCGCCAACTGAAATATCGTAGAGCGGCAAGGCCATGTCCTCGGTGTCATCGGCCCGTACATGGCAGTAATAGGGACGCATCGAAGGCAATTGCAAACGATAGGAATCGCGGCGCTGAAGCCGGATGAGTGTTTTCGGCAGGGATATCGAGAAGACTTCTTCGCCTTTTACGCGCGCAAGGCGCGGCGAGTCACTCGAAAAGTGAACCCGTACGCCAT
>JAIRZC010000168.1 GCA_031267455.1 Accumulibacter sp.
GTGGCATCATCGACGCGCCGGGGGCGGCGCTGGCCTCCTGCCACGATCCCAAATTCCGCGATAAATCCACGCCGCGCCCCTGATCCAGCCCGCGTCTAAATTCCGCGCGCAAATCAGGCAGGCGGAAAGTTGTACTTCCATTGCCCGTGGAAAACTTGCCCTGATTGACCGGATCGCCCAGCCATTGAGTGTCCGAAACGATCATGTTGCTATTTTCCGCGTGTGCCCAGAATTCCGGCCAATCCGCGCGGTTGATCAACTCTCCGACGGCCGCGATCCAGTTCGGCGGAGCGACAGAACCGGTAAAATCCATGATCATTCCTACCGGAATCAGACCAATGTCGACGGCAAGCTCCGGTCGGGTGATGGGATTTATTAAAAAATCTCTATCACTGTTGGAATTTGGAGCGATTGGAACCCAGTTTGCAATCCCGTCTCCGTTGTAATCGAAATATCCCCATTCATAAGCTATTGACCCATGAATTTCATCCTGTAAAACGATAGCGGTGTCGTTTTGTACGGGGTCGACGATTGAATTAAGTGTCGTCGCTTCTTCGGTAAAAGTAGTTAAATCAGCCGTCGCTCCGGTTCCTTGTCCGCCTAATATCGCAATGCCCGTCCCGGCGATGTCATTTTTAAACGATCCAGATTTACTTATGGAAATGCCGGTTATAGCTCCGCCCGCGTTGACGCTGGTGACGATCAGGATTGCGTCAAGCAAATCAGAAGGAACGATCAGCGCATTACCAACCTCATAACCGCTACCGGAATTTCGGATAATTACAGTAGCGATAGCGTAAGCATTGCTTTGTGGTGTAAAAGCGTTGATAACTGTACCACGGTTTCTGTTTCCTTGGGACTGCGAAATGATTTTTGAGAGCGGTATCCATTTCGATACTTCGGTTGGCGTATAAATATTGTTGTCCGAAATCGAAATGTAGGGAATGAATTCGTCTCCTTCATCTTCTCGATATAACACCATCGCGCCGTAGCCGTAGACGAATGGCGTGTTTCCGTTGTTTTCCGGTGTGATGAATTCCGGTATTCCGTTTTCCTGGTATTGTTTCAGATTTTCCGTCACAACGCCGAACAAGTAGTTCATGTCTTCGCGATCTACCGTCTTCCCAAGCGGGTCTGTCGCGGGATCGCGTTCGTAATCATATCCCCATCCCTGGTTGAAACTGATCGTTCCATCCGTTTGCAGCGCGTCGGGGACTGGTTTTTTTTCTCCGGCAAACGCGAACTGTTGAGCGAAGTATTTTTGTTTCATGGCAAGTCCTATGAAAAAGTGCTCAGGTTGAAATTCTTGTTGAACCGACCGAACCCGAATCTGTCTCGCTTATGTATTAAAACCTTTAGACCAACCGCCGCGGGTCGCGGAAGAATGTCGAAATTGTCGATCACGAACTGAACATCAGAATCAGGTAAGTCTCTAAATACATAGACCGCGTAATCCATCTTGTTGTCATCGACGACGAAGACGCGCGTTCCGTAATCCCGGAAGGCGTAAGCGAGGAAGCGGTTGATTTCCGTGATGGTGGAACGTGAGATCAGGTTGAAATACCGCATTCGGATGATGAGGCGCTTTTGTTCGCGCGTCAGGGCTTTTGTTCCTGATCCGGTTCGCCCGAAATTTCCACGATTGAAATTGAAATTGAATTCCCCGAATCCGAAATTTTTCTTTCCTGTCGGAGACATGCTGAATGACGTTTTTACGCCCAGGATGATCGCCCATACGTCCAGCCCGAAGTCATTCGCCGTGCGGAGGTCGAATACGTCTCGTATCCAGTTTTGCCAGAATATGGTGTGATTTTTCTCATACCATCTCTGTTTGGATCGAGCGAGCGCCTGCAATGTGTCGGCATCGTTGTACTGCCAGAGGATCGCGCGCAGCGTATCGATGGACGTGTCGAGATCGTAGATATTCATCAGGACTAAACGACCGTGATTGTGTTGGGCGTGATCGTCGCCATTTCATTGACCGCAACGGGAAGTTCGTCAGTTCCGTAGTCATCCCCGGAAAATGCAATCTCTACCTTGCGAACGAAAATTCCCGGATAGAACCAGTTGATCGCCCAAGCGAGTTCATAGGGTGAGACGTTTTCGCCGACGACGAACGCGCGTTCCCCTTTTATTTCCCCGGCGACGTAGCGCATGATGGCGTCGCGAACGGCGAATTGCGCGTCGCCAGAGAAATTCGTCGCACTGACCGTCACTTTGGCGACAACGAGAAGCAGGATGGGCCGATCGAAAAGCACGGTATAGGTCTGGCCGCTGTAAGGTTCCGTCACTTTTACGGCAACCTCCCCATTCCACGCAGCGCCGTTCGTTTTGCTCGTCAAAAGACTCAAGGCGATGTCGGAATCTATACCCCCGTCGACGCATACCCATACCGAATGAGGCAGCATCGTCATGCCATCAATCGTTTGCGTTTCGCTCGATATGTTTTCCCGGAAAGAGAGCGAGCGCACGCCGGGAAGATCGTAAAGTCCGCTGATATGCGCTTCCACGCTCGAGATGCCTTGCCGCGCCAAGGTAAGCTTGCGGCGCATGAAAAGCTGCTCGTCCGTTTCCCTCTCTTGGCCTATTTGTCCCGCGCTTGGATTGGTTACCGTTTCCCAACCGAGCAATGAGGCTTCCATGATTTCATTGAGCGTTCCGGCATCGCAAAAAACCGCCCCGCTTTCCGCTGCCTCAAAATCACAGCTTGTCGTTCCGTCCGTGCCTATAGTTGTATCCTTGAGCGCGTAGAAAACGTCGCCCGCCTCAGTTCGCGCTCTCGATCCGGCCAGGATCATCGTTTTGGGAATCCCGCCAATACTGACGCCATACACGCGGGTTTTCGTCGCACCCTTGCGTTGCAGGCCCATCAGGGCGCAAATCGCGTCCAGGAAAACACCGCCCGCGAGATTCGGATTGATCTGGTTGGCAAGATCAGCGTTGTTTCTCGCTACCGCCTGGCGAGCGACGACTTCCTGTGTGATGAGTACGCCTTGCGGCGTATCGGGCGTCGTTACGAGGTCTTGCCGTCCGAAATCATCGCGCCATTCCTGTTCGACTTCAGCGCGCGTGTCCGCTGTATCCGGGATAATGACGCCGTTCTCGCTTATGAAGTTGTAAGCCATTTCACAGCCTTGTGTTTGAGAGTGTCACGCGGCCAAACGTCGTTCTGATGACTGCTTCATAAGCGAGCACATCACCTTGTCGTGACTGCGTAAAACTTTCGACTTCCAGGACGCCTTCGACCTTCTTTAGCGTTTTTCTGGCCGCGGCCTCGAAAAGCATTGGCGTGTATTTGTCCCATACCGACGAGAAAGTCGGGATGCCGTCAGTAATCGCGTAAATCATTTCACCTATCTGCGCGGACATGGCGGTAACGCAATTCTGTTCGATGGCGGAAATATCTTGTACGAGTGCCAGATTCCCAGTCTGGTCAAGACCAATGTCCCTTTTCTCGTTTGCTCGGATCGAGATCAATTTACGCCCCCCGTGTTTCCGCCGCCTGGAACGATGCCTGAGTGGTTATGACCGACAAAATCGCGCCCCTCGATGGTCGTATCGCTCGTGATATTCAGCGTTGCGCTGTCGATGACCGCCGCGCCCGCGCCGCCGCCCATCGAAAGGTTTCCGTTCAGGGAAATATCCACCGCTTCCAACGTGATCTTGGATGCCGCATTCAGCGTGATCGTCGCGCCGCTGTCGATGGTTACGTCTTTGGGCGTCTTGATGAGTACGGCATCCTGCCGAATCACAATCTTTGTTTGCCCATCCGTCGACATGATCACCATGTCTGCCATGTCTTCGTCGGACAGAGTGTATTTCCGGAAAATGTCCGGGATGAAGCGCGAATCTGAAAAATTGTGCAGGCGCACGGTGTTGGGCGCGGCGTCGCCCAAGCCCTGCATGAAGATGCTGATGTCACGGTCGGACGCTTCGATCCATCCAAGATCGCCGGGATCGAGCGGAAAATTGATGACGAATTTTCCACCGCCCAGCGCCAAAACAGGAACACGGACAATCGGCGCGCGGCTCATCGTCTGTCCGGACGAGCCGACGACCCGGATGAGCGGCCTCACCGTCGCGGTGTTGTCCTGCCGGTCATAAGAGACTACTTGCGCCGGCAACATGCAATGCACGTCCTGAAGCATTTTGTTAAACAGTGTGCGCATGACACCCGCAAGCGAGCCTTCGTCCGCCGGGTCGTGGCTTGGAACTTCGTTTATTGTCATCGCAGAAGTGCTCCGAGTCCCGGCTTGATAAATTCTTGCCGCGTGTTCCGGCATTCAGCCACCCAATAGAAAGGCGTATCGCGGCTGGCGATGTCGAATGAGAGCTTGTAGACGGCATATTCTCCGTTGATGGCGGAATAGAGCTTGCTCACGAGTTGCAGACGACTTCCCAGGCGGATTCCCGGCACGAGCATCATTGTCACCTTGACGCCGTGTTCTGAGATTTCCGGGATGCCGATCATGCCGGTTTCTTCGGAAAGCACGCACGTTGAATTTTCGAGCGGAGCCGACATGTCCTTGACGACAAGCGTGTCATCGTCGACATAGCAATCCACACGTCCGGCGCTGCCGACCTGATTCACCTGCGCCAGCGCGCCACCGGAAAACGACCAGTTGGCGATTTTCTTGTCTTTCGCCTCGAACACGAGTTTCAGGCCAAGGTCTTTTGCGACTTTTCCCGACAATACAGATAAGTCCGACGTAGACATCGCGTTTGCAACGAGATCGCCTTTCAGGTAGGCGCACGTCCTGGCTTTCAGCGAAAGTCCGATGTCGGGCGGTTGCGATACCCGCGCTTCCACGATATCGCCGCTATAGATTGGATATGCGCCGCTGCTTACCCTACCCGCTTCGAGAATCAGCCGCTTTCTTTTCGGGTTGTGATTGTAGGGGCTGGTTTCGGTCAATAGATAATCGCGCGTCGCGCGGTCGAGATTGAAAACCTCGACGGACGCTTCGTTTTCGAGCGCGTTGGCGTACTTGGTGCCGGAGGCTTTCAGGGCCAGCCCGTCATAGATTTTGAGTTGCTCGCCGATCTCAATACCGAGACGAACGACGCGCGGGTCAAGTTCAGCCATCGATGTTAGCCCCTTCTAGTTCAGCGTCATTCGCGTACAGGAGGCGATAGCGCGTCCCGAACCCTTCGTAGGCCGGATAACTTCCATTCGGGCAGAGAAAGAAGAAATTACCGCTCCCGCCTTCCAAATTCCGGTAGGGAATAATTCTTCTGTTCGGCATCGCGCGAACACCCAGGATCACCGGTTCCGTGTCGCGCTGAATCGAGACCGCGACGGCGCCGTTATCGAGCGTCTGAAGGTGTATTTCAAAGAACGATTCCTCAATCGTGACGGACAGCGCCTGATTGGGGATCGCCTCAAGAGGGATTTCTATCATGATTTATCTGCTTGTAAATCTGGTATTACTATCGTCAAGGGAGGCTAACGCGGATTTTGGTTTTTGTTCGCCGCGATCCACGGTCGACGCGTCGTTGCTTTGAGCGACGCGCGAGGGCGGCAACGCGACGAATTGAGCGGTCACGAGATTGATTTCCCTCAGTTTGATGCTCATCGTAAAAACGTCGACCATCTCCGGAGATTCTTCGTGCGGCATGGCTTCGATTGCCATGTTTTCGTAGAGTCCGGAACGGGTCTGAACCTTGAGAAGGCTGTTGCCATAAAAAGCCGAGCGAATTTTCTGATAGGTTTCCGCGTATTTGGTGACGTAGACCTCAAGGTCAATTTCCACCGGTTGAATGACGCGATGATCGACGATGGTTCCGCCGGATTCGACAGGGTGTTCGGCAAGCTTCGCGGACTCGTTGATGACGGCTTTCCCTGGGCGGGCCATTGGGAAGAGCTGCGTCATCTGTTCATCGAGCACCGCAACCACATCAACCATGGGAAGACTCATGCGGCCACCCCATTGTCGAATTGCGCCGTCGCGCCTTTCAATTCGTTCTGCAATCCTTGGTTGATGCCTTTTGCGATGCCATCGGCATCCGTTGCCTGGGTCTGCACGGTGACCTCGGCTATATTTACCGTGCTGTTGCTTGTCTGGTTACCAGCACTCATATTGGCGGCGTTTACGCCCTCCGTCCGTGCGGAAAGCGGTGTGCCGTTGGCTTCCGCCAACATCTGCCGCCCCTTTTCCGCGGCTTGCTCGACTTGAAGCGGTTCGGGAATCCCTCCCGTGGCGAGCATCTGCGAATAATCTTCGTTCGTCAGTTTTTCCCCGCCCCCTGGAACGTTTTCTCCATCATTTGAGGGTTTCTCCTCAGAATCGTCGCCTATTCCGAATATGCGTTTCACGAAGCCGCCGATTTTCTGGAGTTTTTCCAGCATAAAACCGAATATTTTTTTCGCGGCTTTTTCGATATTCCCGAAAGCGTTGACGATCCCGTCTATGTCTCCGGTGAATATCGCTCCGAAAAGATTGACGAACCCCATTAACATTTCGAACATCGGTTTTATGTATCCGTCGAACAAATCGACGAAAGCATCGTAAATAGTATCGATGGCGTTCATAAAACCATCCAGCAGTTCCGGAGCTATCTCAACTATTTTCGATCCAACGGACATGACGATTTCGCCCAGTCCCTTGAATAGGTCGACCACTGTCATGACGACGACGCGAATCCTTTCCATGACTTCGTGAATCCACGGAAAACGCTCCGCAAGCCGACCGATAACGGAATCTCCTCCTTGGAAATACGTGATGATGTCGTCAAAGATGAGCGCGATTGCCGTTGCCGCCGCGCCAATCGCCAGGAACGGCGCGAGCCAGCCTGCGGTAGCGGCGATGGCTTTCATGAGCGCCGGCAGGTACATCGCCGTAATACCTACAGCGAGCCCGACAAAAAACGCCTTGGCGAACGGCCCATGTTCCCGGATGAACCGTATGAATTTCTGTAATGCGCCAATAACCCAATTGAAGGCCGGCAACAGTCCCATGGCAAGCCGATTTCTCATGTCCCCCATGAGCCGGCTGGCAACGCGCATCTGTTCAGCGGCTTTCTTGCTTGCCTCGATCTCCTCCTTCGTGACGATGCCAAGCTCTTTCTCGCGCTCCATGAGTTCTTTTATTTTTCCGCTGCCCTGGCTCATCAACCGTATTGCGTCCGCGTCAAGTCCGAGCGTTTTCCCCAATCGCTGCCTGCCGTACTCGCTCATGTTCTTCATGCGGTCGGCAATGCTGAAAATGCGCGCCTCCGGGTCTCGCGTCGTTTGTCCGATCTTGGCAAAAAGCCCATTGATGGATTCCGCGCTCGACCCAACCGAGGCAAATGCCCCCTGCCATTGCTGCAACCGTTCCACGTTTACGCGAAGATTGTCCGCCTGTTTGCCAAGTTCGACGTTCTGGCGGATGGATTCCTCGGTGAGCGCCTTGAATGAGCTGAGCGCTATTGTCCCAATGGCAAGTTTGGCCGCGTTTGAGATCAAGCTTTTGAACTTGGTCCCAAGCATTTTTGCCTTGTCATCGACTTTGGCGAATGTGCTCTGCGTTTTTTTTGCCGAGTCCTCGGCGTTGTCAAGTCCTTTCTTCAGTTTCGATGAATCGGCCTCGAAGAGGATCAGGAAGGTATCAAGTACGGCCATGCTTTTTCTCCGCGCGCTGTACCGCGAGCCATTCGTTATAGCGATTGGTCATGATGATTTCCCACATGTCGAGCGCTTCTTCCAGCGTGTAGTATTCGTTCAGTTCGCGGAGAGTGGCGAGACGTTCGCCAACGATGGTTGCAATAAATCCGTCAACATTGGGGCAAGCCACGTAATCACCTTCTGTGCGATACTTTCGAAGGAAACCGAGAGCTTGCCGTTTTGAAAAAAACTGACGTTGTATATCGCCATCTCTTTTTGAATCCTCGTCAGCGCTTCCCAGTCCGGCACGTGGTTATCGATCAGGTCGCGTGTGGAAAGCCTCTGTTTCCGGCCGTCCGGCAAGATCGCCTCGACGTAGCCCAAAAGTTCCACTCCCAGTTCTTCAAATTTTCCGTAATCGCCGATTTTGGGCAACGAGGTCATCGGCAATTGCGTGACGAGTTTTTGTCCCGCAATCGCCGGAAGTTTCGAGATTATGTAGGTTCTCTCGCTGTCATCCTGGCATTGGATCGTGACTTCCTTGGGATTTCTCAATTCGGCCATCGTTAACTCCTTGCGTTGGATTCAAAGACAAAAGCGTATGTCTTGCTTTTCAGCCTTCCGGCGGAAGCCGGTGAATTGAGCGGGATGCCATCGGTGATCGCGCCGCTCATCAAGCTCACGATCTTTCCGTCCGGGTATTTGGCGGTCATGTCGATTTCATCCCGGCTGAATGCCGCGCCCTTTTTCACCCGGTTGTTCTCAAGCAGGATTTCAAGATTCCTGTCATCGTCCGAGTTTGGAATCACGGAAAGCGTGATAGTGGTTGGCGTTGCCACCGACCAGACGACTAGATCACCATTGAGTCCCATCCCCTTATCCATGATCTGGACGGAGGGCGCGTCGAATGGATCGGAGTCGTCGGCGAATTGAGTAATCTGTATTCCAGATGGAAAGGTATTTGATGCTTTTAAAGTAAGTTCGAGGCCAAATCCGGAAATATCAACTGACATGTCTTATCCTTTCGAGTTAGATCAATTCGTGCGAGCCTTCAACGCGGCGGATCACGTCATCCTTGGAATAGATCAGGATGTACTGCGCGTAATATTCAGTGCGCCCGTCATCCGTTACTTCGGTCAAAATCGTGCAGTTGAGCCAAAAGCCTTTGTCCTGCACCTGGCGCCAGGCATCCGGATCGCCGGTTTCTTCTGTAATAAATGCTTTTTGTGTGGGAATAAGGGGCTTTCCTACGCTGATAGCGCCATTGAAGAGCGCCATATCGACGCACGGCAGCAGAATATTGATGAGCTGCGCCCGCCCGCGTTCGTTTGCGGAAACCTTTTGCAGCGACAACAGAAGCGCCATGATCTGCGAACCGGCGAAGTCTTTGAGCCATATTTCATTGACATAAGTGTTCATGTCGGTCGGCGCGCTCGACCCGCCCATCAAAATCCCTCGCTGGTAAAAAGCCAGCAGTTGCCCGGCAGTCTGCGTGACGCCGTAGTAATTGCATCGCACGGCGTCGAACATATCGCTGTCGCTCGTCTTATCCACCGAGGGCGTCAGGTTGAATTGTTGGAACATGTAATTGCAGGTCGAATTGCGGCGCGTGTAGTCAGTCGCCGCGAGGACGATAGCCGGCGCCATTTCCGGGAATTCGGCGGAAACCGGCGCAAGCGTGACGGCGCAACCGGCATAGCCGGAAAGAGTGTTGAAGGCGTTTTGCGCCGTCGTCTTTCCGATGGCGCGCATCACATAAATAAACTTAACGTTCTGCGCGTCGTTCCAGGCGGCTATCGCTTGATGGTCGTCGTCGGAAAGCGGCGTAACAAAGAGGAAAGAAGCGAAGTTGTTGGAGAGTTCCGCCGATTCCGATACCGTTTGCGCGGCGTCTCGCGCGTCAGAACCGGTAATGAAGGAGGCACCCGTTTCAGGCGTCCATTCAAGCGCGCGGGAAAGCGCCGAATCGACAATCGAAATCTTCTGATTACCGCCTCCCATGACGCTGAGCGCAAAGCGCCGGGTCGTGGCATCGTAGCTGACCGTCGCATCTTCCAGCGCTTCGTCAATGTCCTGGATGGCGGTTTGCAGTATCGCGGCGGCATCCGCGAATGAAGCGGCCGCCGTGAGATTGACGACCTCATCGGGATACGTGGTGTCTCCCAAGGTAATCGATAGTGTGCCGGAGATTTGCAGCGCGGTAAGCGTCTTTGTCGAGCCGCCACCATAGACCGCCGGGTTCGTCCCCTCTGGAGCAAATCGGGCAAAGCTGATCTTTTTCGCGCGCGTCGCCTGTTTCGATACCCAGGCAAAATAAAACTGCGCGCGCCGGTATTCCTCGGAATCCATGCCGAAAAAGTCACGGATGTTATTCAAGTCCGTGAATTCCAGCGCTTCGTCCGGGGAAATGAATGGGCATTCTGTGAAAATGCGAAGAATCAGTTCCCGCTGGCGGACACCGACGTTTCCGACGACACCGCTGGTTATGCGAACGTATTTTTCAAAGGCGATAGCCATAGGGCCTCCTTTTGTTGATTAAACTCGTTTGATTTTCCAGTCAAACCGGTCGACAACCGGGTCTCTGGCAATGAATTCGTCGTTGTGGGTAAAAACCACATCGAACGACGGTTGAAACTCGAATCTGTCGCGCTCATTGACCATCGTGGGATTGCGTATTTCCTGGATGCGCAATACCTGGACACCGCTCGAAAGAAGAGCCCGCCTGAAATCCTCGCCTTGCATGACGGCCGCGGCGGTTTTCAGGATGTCCGCCGCTGTAAGTTCCTCGTCGTCGGCGGGGTTGCGTTCAGAGGCAAGCCCTGTGAATTGGAAAGCGCTTTCGATAACCTGCGTTTCGCGGCGCGCGATTTCCTCGATTTCGGTGTCATAGATCGTATGAATGCCAAGAGAACCGTGGCGCCGATCGCTGATCTTGGTCATATAGACGCACGATTCAGTCGCGCGCCCCTGTTGCACAGGCTGAAAGTTCTGCCGCACGGAAACGCCGGCGATCCCGCGCGCGGCCAATCCACGAATGAGTTCCTTGCGGATCAGAATGAATAGCGCGTTATCCTTCACGGTGTTCCCACCCTGACGCAGGTCACTTGCCGCCATCCGTCTTGACCATACCAGGATGTATCGTCCTGGCATTGATAGACGGCGCCGTTCCATTCGATCTGATCGCCGGATAGACCGCGGCTGACGCCGGTCACGTCCGCCGGGACATACCACGTGACATACACTTTTTCGAGATCGAGTCCCATTTCCGCGTATCGCGACGTTGGAACGGGCTGTACGCTTCCCGATCCGATTTCAACCGGCGGGGCGTAGGCCGGCACGTCGCGCCCGGTGTCAGAGATCGCGCTCCCGATGTTCTTGCGATAGACGACCGTTTGATGTCCGATCAGGCGCATGGCCTGCTTGAGCAGGTTATTTCCTGGGATCATCTTTTACCCGCGACATAAGTAAGCGTACTGAGCAGGGTGGTCGTATCTCGCAAGATGGCCGTGGATTGATTGGGCGGCGGATTTTTCCGATTTCGGCGTCTCTGCACGACAGGATCGTTTTCCGGGTAATTCCCCATTTCCGAGAGCTTGTTCTTGATGTCTCCCTGCACAACGAGCCCAAGCACATTCATGACATCATTTGCGTTCACGCTGCCTGCAAAACTCTCGCTCAACTTGTTTCCGACGATTTTTCTCCACGTCTCGCTGTTTTCGATAATAGTTTTGCGAATGAATGCGCCGTTCCGCGTGTTTTTGAATTCCTGCCAGTACGCAACCATCGCCACCGGCGTACTTTGCTTATTCGTGTATTTCGCGCTCTCGAACCATCCGACCTTTAAATCGCTCGTTTTAATATCGGCGAGAATGCGTTCGATTCTTTTCCGATCTCCTGGAACCCGGATAGTTTTCACAGAAATATCCCGCCAACCTTGCGGAACGCGGAACGCTCCGGCAGACCGCCAACACTCCATCCGCCAGCCGACTTGAGCGAAAGCCACGCCCACAATTCTTGCCCGTAGGGTGTGCCCGCCAGCCAGGCTTGCCAGGCTTTTTTGGTCTGCGGGGCCTGGACGCTGACGGATACCGAGCCCACGGATGCGCTGGTGGTTATGCCGAATTGACTTTCCCCCGCCGCCCTCATCCCGGAAAGGATGAGAAAGTGCGCGGCCAGCAGGTAATACGGATCATCGCCGCCGCTCGAAACGGATAGCCAGTTGCGGGAGCGAAACAGGAAAACGGAAACGATGGCATCCGGGTATTTCTCAGCATCCGAAAATTCCGGGAAACGTGCCCTAAAACCGTCCGGTGAAAGAGTTAGGTTT
>JAIRZC010000193.1 GCA_031267455.1 Accumulibacter sp.
CATGACTCCGGGCTTGTAGGTTTCCACCGAGATCGGCACGGGGCAATCCGCCAGGGCTTCAAGTACCGGCAGCAGACGCTCGATTTCCTCGTCGAGTGAAGCCGGAATCGCAGCCGGGCGCGAGGATTCGGCGCCGATGTCGATGAGGTCCGCGCCCGCTTCGATTTGGCGAAAAGCGTGCCTGACCGCCTGCTCCGTGTCAAACGCCAATCCGTCGCCGGAAAAAGAATCCGGCGTGAGATTGACGATGCCCATGACGAGCGGGCGCTCCAGCGGCAAAAGAAATTTCCCGCAGCGGATCATGGCGCTTTGCCCAGCCGATCCCGGATTTTCGCACGTACCCAATCCAAGTCGCGATTCGACAGGAGCGGCAGCAGGACGTCGATTTCGTCGATAGGTAAATCCCACCATTTGAATTCCAGCAACAGAGCGATCAGTTCGTCGTCAAAACGCTTGCGGATCAGCCGCGCGGGATTGCCTGCGACGAGTGTGTAAGGCTCGACGTTGCGCCCAACGACGCTGTTCGCGCCGACGATCGCGCCGTCGCCGACATGGACACCTGGCAAAAAAGCGACATTTTGCCCGATCCACACGTCGTTGCCGATCACGGTATCGCCTTTGAGCGGCATTTCGGAGAGCGGCGGAGGCCTTTTCTGGAAGCCCTCGAAAATGTAGAACGGAAAAGTGGAAACACCGCACATGGCGTGATTCGCGCCGTTCATGATGAACTCGACACCCTGGGCAATCTGGCAGAACTTGCCGATGACGAGCCTGTCGCCGTAGGTCTCGTAGTGATGCGTGACATGCCGCTCGAAATCCACGCCGGAAAAATAGGTGAAATCGCCGACGATGATGTTCGGGCGCGTGATCGTCGGTTTGACGTAGGTGACGGAATCGATGTCCGGCATCGGGAAAGCTTTGTTTGGATCGGGCGTGATCATGCCGCGCATCACCATGGCGCCGTAAGCCAAGGCAACGCAGTGTCATTGGAAATCAGAGTGAGGTTTTCCAATACGGCCCGCGAAGCGAAGATGCGGTCGAAAGAGTCGTGGCGGGGCCAGCCGGTTTTGGAAGCAAAAGCGGCCTGCGTCGCCGACACGGGCAACTCCAGCGCGCCCGGCCGATGCAGGATTTCGACATAATTTTCGACGACATGGAAATGCTCCTGAAATTTGCCCTTGGTGAAACCCGGCGATCTCGCGGTCGCCTGCTGGATCGGCGCGACGCGATGGGCGATCACGATCTCTTCGCCGGCGAGGGCTGCCACCAGACGCGACAACGGGTCTTGGCCTCCTGCATGTTGATGGCGATGGGCATGGCTTTCTCCTTGAACTTGAACGCTTTGTACGTGATAGCGGGCAAGCATGACCAGACCAGGTAGAGCAGGAGGATTCGCCGCCATAAAAAAGGCGGCCCGAAAGCCGCCCTTTGCGTCACGCTCAAACCATGGCCGGCGCCGCGTCGAGCGGCGGCGTATCCGCCTCGCTTATCTTCGAATTCGGTTCCTTCGGCGGGCGCGGCGGCTTGCCTTGCATGATGTCGTCGATCTGGTCGGCGTCGATCGTTTCGAGTTCGAGCAGCGCGCCCGCCATTGCCTCGACCTTGTCGCGATTTTCTTCGAGCAGGCTTTTTGCCAGCGCGTACTGCGCGTCGATGATCCGCCGGATTTCCAGGTCGACTTGCTGCATCGTCTTTTCCGACATGTTCTTGTGCGTCGTTACCGATCGTCCGAGGAAAACCTCGCCCTCGTTTTCGCCATAGACCATCGTGCCGAGCGCGTCCGACATGCCGTAGCGCGTTACCATGTCGCGCGCGATTTGTGTCGCGCGCTCGAAGTCGTTCGACGCGCCGGTCGTCATCTGGTTCATGAAAAGCTCTTCGGCGATGCGACCGCCGAACATGACGGCAATGCGGCTTAGAAGATAGGTGCGGTCATAAGAATAATGGTCTTCCACGGGTAATTGCATCGTCAGCCCGAGCGCGCGGCCGCGCGGGATGATCGTGACCTTGTGGACGGGGTCGGATTTCGGGACGAGCCGCGCGACGACGGCGTGGACGGCCTCGTGGTAGGCGGTGTTGCGCTTTTCATCCTCGTTCATCACCATGCTCCGGCGCTCGGAGCCCATCATGATTTTGTCCTTGGCTTTTTCAAAATCGTCCATGTCGACGAGGCGCTTGTTGGCGCGCGCGGCGAAAAGCGCCGCTTCATTGACGAGGTTGGCGAGGTCCGCGCCCGAGAAACCCGGTGTCCCCCGCGCGATGATGTCGGCTTTTACGTCGGGCGCGAGCGGAACTTTTCGCATATGAACGACGAGTATCTGCTCGCGACCGCGAATGTCCGGCAACGGAACGACGACCTGACGGTCGAACCGTCCCGGCCGCATCAGGGCGGGATCGAGAACGTCCGGGCGATTCGTTGCCGCGATGACGATCACGCCGCAGCTTCCTTCGAAGCCGTCCATTTCGACGAGCATCTGGTTCAATGTCTGCTCGCGTTCATCGTTCCCGCCCCCAAGCCCCGCGCCGCGCTGCCGGCCAACGGCATCGAGCTCGTCGATGAAGACGATGCATGGCGCGTGTTTTTTGGCGTTTTCGAACATGTCGCGGACGCGCGCCGCGCCAACACCGACGAACATTTCGACGAAATCGGAACCCGAAATCGAGAAGAAAGGCACCTTGGCTTCGCCCGCGATCGCCTTGGCCAGCAGGGTCTTTCCCGTTCCGGGGCTTCCAACGAGAAGGACGCCTCTCGGAATCCGCCCGCCGAGTTTTTGGAATTTCGAGGGGTCCTTCAGGAAATCGACGAGTTCGGAGACTTCCTCCTTGGCCTCGTCGCAACCGGCTACGTCGGCGAAGGTGACGCTATTGCTCGATTCGTCGAGCAGGCGCGCCTTGCTTTTGCCGAAGGAGAACGCGCCGCCCTTGCCGCCGCCCTGCATCTGGCGCATCAGGAAAAACCACGCGCCGATCATAAGAATGATCGGAAACCAACTGATGAAGATATTCATCAGGATGGGTTCTTCTTCGGGTTTGGCCTCGACCTTGACGCCGTTCTTGAGCAGGTCGGAAACCATCCAGATGTCGGAAGGCGCGTAGGAATTCAGCTTGCGGCCGTCCGACGTCGTCGCCTTAAGCGCGCGTCCCTCGATGAGAACCTTGACGATATTGCCTTTGCCGACTTCTTCCATGAACTCGGAATACTCCATCGGAGTTTGCGCCGACTGACGGTTGAATTGGTTGAAAGCCGTCATCAGTATGAGAAGAATCGCAAGCCATACCGCCAGATTCCTGAATAAACCATTGTTCAACAACACACCTCTTCGACTCCATTTCGGGAAAATCCAGGAAAAATTCCTGCAATCATCCCAATTTTAACCTGTATCGGGTCATTCAAACAAACCGCCCGGCGGGAATACGGAAACAAATCGGAAATACTTGCCGAAAAGCCGCCGAAAAGAATCAGGCTTTCGAAAGCGAATCCGGCGGGGACGGGAATTCCGAAAAAATTATTTGACGACGCGCAAATGCGGTCTGCCTGGCTTCGGGCCGGGTGTCTCTGGAAGCTCATCGGATTCGGTCGCCGCGCTGGCTTCCCTGATCCCGAAATTCATGCCGACGCCGTTTTCTCGGGCGTAGATCGCCGCGATGTTGGCGATCGGGACGAGGATGTCCCGCGCGATTCCGCCGAATCGCGCCTTGAACGAAAGCGTCTCGTTTCCAATGACCAGGCTTGCCGTCGCGTCGTGGGCGATATTGAGGATGATCCGGGATTCGCGGACATACTCGGGCGGCACGCGAACGTATTCATCGACGACGACGGCGACGTGCGGCGTCAGGGCGTTGTCGGCGCACCATTCGTGAATGGCGCGAATAAGATAGGGTTTGAGCGACGGCGTGTCCATGGTTTTTCGGGCGGATTCGGGAAAGCCTCCCCGAATTCACGCCGCCTTCAGCGACGCATCGCCTTTTCCGACGGCGTCAGCGCCTCGATGAAGCCCTGGCGGCTGAAAATTCGTTCGGCGTACTTCAGCAACGGGGCCGCCACGGATTTTGGCAGGCTGATTTCATAAAAATCCAGACGCCAGAGCAAAGGCGCGATCGCGACATCGAGCATCGAGAAGTCTTCGCCGAGCATGTGCTTTTGCTTGATGAAGATCGGCGCCATTTCGACGAGGCGGTCGCGTATGATCTGGCGCGCCCTGTCGGCGACCTTCATGTTCGTCTTCAGGTTTTTTTCGAGCGTGTCGATATGGGCGAAGACCTCGCGCTCCATCGTGATCAGCAACTGCCGGGCGCGGGCGCGCATGATGGGGTCCGGAGGCATCATCTGGGGATGGGGAAAACGTTCGTCGATGTATTCGTTGATGATGTTCGGTTCGTAAAGGATGAGGTCGCGTTCGACGAGAACCGGAACGCGACCGTAAGGGTTGATGATGGCGATATCCTCCTGCTTGGCGAAGAGGTCGACGTCGATCACTTGAAAATCCATGCCTTTTTCGTAGAGCACGATGCGGCAGCGCTGGCTGAACGGACACGTTATTCCCGAATAAAGATTCATCATGATATCGATACCTTGCAAACTGGCGTTCCGGCGGCCGAACGCAAATCGCAGCCGCACATCCCGAGACGCCCACGCCTGGAAACAGACGCTCGAATTGAAAAAATCATCCCTAAATTATCCCAGAAACCACCGTTGATCGCGGTCGCAAATGCCAAAGCATACGAAATTGACGGATTTTTCTCAATCCCTTTCATTTTCGATCTCTCGACAGTACTCCTTTTTCAACGCGAGCGTCATCGCCGAAAAAACAAGAAGGAAGGCGACGACGCCGATCCCGACGCGTTTTCGGAACGCGGCAGAAGGGTCGCTCGCCCAGACGAGAAAACCGACGAGACCGGCAATCCGCCGTTCGTATTCTCCGGCGCGCGCGGCATCGCGGGTGGAAGCTGCCCGCCCGTCCGCCGCTGGACTTTCCGCGCCCTGCATCTCCCAGAGAACGTGCGGCATCGCGACATTGGCAAACACGTCGTTGTTCCAGCCGGTCGGGCGGCTTTCGTCGCGGCGAAAAGATCGCAGGTAGGCGGTGAGCCAGTCGGCTCCGCTCCCTTTTTCCGATGCGCGGGCGCGCGCGGCGAGCGAGAGGTCGGGCGGCACGGCGCCGAACCAGAGTTTCTGATCCTCGCGTGTTGCGGTGGGGCGCATCGGCTGTCCCGGATATCCGTCCGTAATCATCATTTCCCCGATCCGTTTTTCGGAGAAACCAAGTTCCGCGAACTGGTCGCGGCGGACGAAACTCAGGCCAAGGCAGCCCGAGCAGTAGTCAACGAAGAGTTCCGCGCCTTCTTGCAAGGCTTTACCCCGAACATCCGGCGCTTTCGGAAGCGCGGCTTTCCCGAAGCCGCAAAACGGCAGGAAGAGGAAGAAAAGGATCGGGACGGCGCGGATTTTCATTTGAAACGCAAATTCCGTGTCTTTGGCGCTTGGGGAACGATTTTCGACCACCAGGGCATCGATAGAAAGAAGAAAAAGTAAAAAAAGGTGGCCGTTTGCGCGGCGGAAGTTCCGGGGATGGTTCCCCATACGATGTGTTCCGGCGGCTTCGTTCCGAGGAAGCCGAGTGTCAGGAAAGCCAGGACGAAGAGAAAAAGCATGAGTTTGAAAACGGCTCCGCGATGGCGGATCGATTTTACCGGAGAGCGGTCGAGCCAAGGCAGAAAAAAAAGGATCGCGACGGCGCCATTCATCGAAACGACGCCGAGCAATTTGGGGTCGATTCCGAAAAGCGGCCGTGTCATCGCGCGCAGCATCGAATAAAAGGGGGTGAAATACCAGACGGGCTCGATGTATTCCGGTGTCTTTAAAGGGTCGGCCGGAAGGAAATTTTCCGATTCCAGGAGAGTTCCTCCGCCTTCGGGCGCGAAAAAGACGACCGCGAAAAAAACGAGGAAAAAAACGCTGGCCGCGTGAAGTTCCCTGACCGTGTAATACGGATGGAAGGGGATGCTCCCGATTTCGCCGGTTTCGACGGGGTCGTGGATCGAAAGAGCGTCGGGATGGCTTGAACCCACTTCGCGCAGCGCGAGAAGGTGCAGGACGATGAGGAGAATCAGCGCGAGCGGCAGCGCAATGACGTGCAACGCGAAAAAGCGTCCGAGCGTCGCGCCGCCGACCGAGAAGTCGCCGCGTACCCAGTCGGCGAGAGAGTTCCCGAAAAACGGGACTGCCGAAGCGAGGTCCGTGATTACCTGCGCCGCCCAAAAGGACATTTGTCCCCAGGGAAGCACGTAGCCCGTAAAGGCCTCCGCCATCAGCAGGTAGAAAATCAGGACACCGACGATCCAGAGGAGTTCGCGTGGTTTCCGGTAGGACCCGTAGAGCAGGCAGCGGAAAATGTGCAGGTAGACGACGAGGAAGAACGCCGAAGCGCCCGTCGAGTGCGTGGTTCGGATCAGCCAGCCCCAATTTACGTCGCGCATGAGGTATTCGACGCTGGCGAACGCGGCGGGAAGGCCGTCGGCGTTCGGCGCGGCGCTGGGCTGATAGTGCATGGCGAGAAATATCCCGGTGAGTATCTGCATCGACAGGACGATGAGGCCGAGCGAGCCGAAGAAATACCAAAAATTGAGGTTCTTCGGAACGCGGTATTCCGAAAAATGGTTTCGCCAAAACGCAGTCAGCGGAAGGCGCGCGTCGAGCCATTCCAGAAGATCGGCGAAAAGACCGCCGTTCGAGCGGTATTTTTCGGACGGCGGCGTTTTCACTCTTTTGCTCCCTGGATATTTTTCGCGTTCTCTCCGACCAGGAGGCGGTTTTCAGAGAGATAGCGATGCGGAGGAACTTCGAGGTTTCGCGCGGCCAGCGTATTTTTGAAGGCGCGTCCCGAAAAATCGAAGGTCGCGCCGTGGCATTGGCATGCGAAACCGCCGGGCCAATCGGCGGGCATTTTCTCACCATCTCCTCGTTCAAATCGCGGCACAGGGGAACACCCAAAGTGAGTGCACACTCCAAGAACGACGAGCAGATTCGGACGGATCGAACGTGTCGCGTTTTCGCAGTTTTCGGGCTGTTGTTTTTGTTTTGATTCGGGGTCGAAAACGCGACCCGATACCTCCGTGAGGCTTGCAAGCATCTCTGCCGTCCGGTTGAGTATCCATACCGGGCGGGCGCGCCATTCGACGATTTTCATCTGTCCGGGCAAAAGATCGCCGATATCGACTTCGACAGGCGCGGCGGAGAGTTTTGCGCGCGCCGACGGCGCGAGGCTCGACAAAAAGGGGAAAGCCGCCGCCGCCATTCCCGATCCGCCGGTGATAGCGACCGCGACCAGGAGACTCCGCCTTCGGGAATCCGTTTCACGATGGGTTTTGCGATTCGTTTTCATTTTTCGCGTTCGTCGCGCGGATTTTCGGAACGGGGCTGTGGTTTTCTTTCCTTCCCGGATCGGGAGCGCGGCCCTTCGATTGCCGAAAGGGACGCTCGCAGTGAAAAAGGAAGGGGTTCGGCGCCGCTCCAGAGACGCGCAGATTCATTCGGCAAGCGATTTTCGTTCCCGGATCGCTTGCGCAAGCGTCCCGGCGTCGACGTATTCGATCTCTCCTCCGACCGGAACGCCGCGCGCAATCCTTGATACGCGAAGCGGGCGCGCTTTAAGCATTTCGGCCAGGTAATGCGCCGTAATCTCGCCTTCGTTGGTGAAATTCGTCGCGATGATGACTTCGCGCACCGCGCCGCCGTCGAGACGTTCCAGCAGTTTTTCGAGCCCGAGTTCGCGCACGCCGACGCCGTCGAGCGGGGAGATGCGCCCCATCAGGACATAGTACATGCCGGAGTAGGCCAGCGTTTGTTCCATCATCGCCATATCGATGGGCGTTTCGACGATACAGAGCAGGCCTTCGTCGCGCTTTGTCGAGCGGCAGCGTCCGCAGATTTCATCTTCGGTGAAGGTATTGCAGCGTCGGCAATGCCTGAGCGTTTCAAGCGCGTGCTCCAGGGACCTCGCCAGGCGGTCGGCGCCGGGCCGGTCGCGCTGCATCAGGTGAAACGCCATGCGCTGCGCCGATTTCGGCCCGACTCCCGGCAGGCAGCGCAGGGCTGTGATCAGGTCTTCGAGACTCGAGGGCTGTGTCATCAGAAGGGCAGTTTCATTCCCGGTGGCAGATCGAGCCCCGATGTGAAACCGCCCATGCGTTCCTGCGAGATTTTTTCCGCGCGCCGGACGGCGTCGTTGAACGCGGCCGCGACGAGGTCTTCGAGCATTTCCTTGTCGTCCATGACGGACGAGTCGATCAGGACGCGCCGGATATCGTGCGAACACGTCATGAGCACTTTGACCATTCCCGCGCCCGAATCTCCCTCGACCTCGGTTCGCGCGAGTTCATCCTGCGCCTTTT
>JAIRZC010000070.1 GCA_031267455.1 Accumulibacter sp.
GATATCCCGCCGAAGCCGTCGCAAAGGGCACCCTCGTCATCCACGGCGCGCGCGACGAGACGGCGCCGCTCGGAAATGTCCTGGCCTGGGCCGAACCGCTCGACCTTCCGGTCGTCGTCGTCCCCGGCGCGGATCATTTTTTCCACCGCCGCCTGCACCTCATCCGCGACATCGTCCTTTCCGCATGGCGTCACTGAACTCCGCGCTCGACATTTCCGGCCTCCGAAAAAGCTACGGCGGCAAAAGCGTCATTTCGGGAATCGGCTTTTCGGCGCCCGCCGGCATGTGTTTCGGAATCCTCGGCCCGAACGGCGCGGGGAAAACGACGACGCTGCGCTGTTGTCTCGGCCTGACTCCGCCCGACGAGGGAAAAATCCTGCTGCGCGGCCATTCGATCCCGGACGATGCCTGCGCGGCGCGCGCGCATGTCGGCGTCGTCCCGCAGTCCGACAACCTCGACCCCGATTTCACGGTCCGCGAAAACCTGCTCATCTACGCGCGTTATTTCGGCCTGAAAAAAACTGAAACGCAGCGACGCATCCCCGGTTTGCTCGACTTCGCCGGCCTGGCCGACAAAGAAACCGCGCGCGTCGAAACGCTTTCCGGCGGAATGAAACGGCGCCTGACGCTCGCCCGCGCACTGGTCAACGACCCGGATGTCCTTTTTCTTGACGAGCCGACCACCGGCCTCGACCCACAGGCGCGCCATTTGATCTGGGACCGCTTGAAACAGCTCGTTGCGCAGGGAAAAACGCTGATTCTGACCACGCATTTCATGGAAGAAGCCGAACGTTTGTGCGAGCGACTCATTGTCCTGGATCACGGGCGAGTCGTCGCCGAAGGCAATCCGCATGAATTGATCGCGTCGCACATCGAACCGAATGTCGTCGAAATCTTCGGCGAAAACGCTGTCCAATGGGCGCACGCGCGCCGCGCGCTGTGCCGTCGGCTGGAAATCGCGGGCGAGACCGCGTATTTCTACTGCGATGACACGGCGCCGATTCGCGAAGCGCTCGACAAAGCGCGCGTCCTGCATTCCCTCCACCGCGCCGCGAATCTCGAAGACGTTTTCATCAAGCTGACCGGGCGTGAATTGAGGGATTGAACGGAACCGAAAAATTGAAGAAACCCAAACCATGATTGCGCGACTTTTCGGAAAACCCAAGCCTCCCGGCTTGCGCCGTCTTTCACCCGGCTGGCTTCCCGTATGGCAGCGCAACTTCCTCGTCTGGCGCAAACTGGCGCTTCCGTCGTTGCTCGGGAACCTCGCCGACCCCTTGATCTACATGCTGGGACTCGGATACGGTCTCGGACGGATGCTCCCCCAGGTTTCGGGAATCGATTACATGCAATTCCTCGTCGCGGGAATGATCGTCGCAAGCGCGATGAACGCAGCGACCTTCGAAGCGCTCTACTCGGCCTTCTCGCGGATGCATACGCAAAAAACATGGGACGCGATTCTGGTCACGCCGCTCTCGCTTGACGACATCCTCGCCGGAGAGCTTTTCTGGGCGGCGAGCAAGAGCTTCATTTCAGGCTTCTCGATCCTGCTGGTGATTTCAGCAATCGGCTTAAGTTCTTTGCCACTCGCCCTGTGGATACTCCCAATCCTGTTTCTCACGGGCTTCGCGTTCGCGGCGATCGGCCTGATCGTCTGCGCGCTCGCGCCCTCCTACGATTTTTTCATGTATTACTTCACGCTTTTCATCACGCCGATGTTGATGATTTCGGGCATTTTCTTCCCGGCCGAGCATTTGCCGCGCGCGATTTATCTGGTCGCGTCGTGGCTTCCATTGTCGCACGCGGTCCAACTCGTTCGCCCGCTCCTGCTCGGCGAATTCCCGAAAGACATCGTCCTGCATGTCGCGTTTCTGCTCGGAATCACGGTTGCCGCTTTTCGCGCCGCCGTCTTCCTTACGTACCGCCGCCTGCTCAATTGACCAGCCGCCGCGGACCGTATACAAAGAGCGGCCCGCCGACGATGCCGCCAATCGCGGATCGGAAATGGAATAAAATCGCCCCATGAGCACACTTTTAGTCCTGACGAATCTTCCGGATCGCGCCCTCGCCGAAAAGCTCGCGGATTCGCTCGTCGAAAACCGGCTCGCCGCCTGCGTCAGCATCCTTGCCCCCTGCCGCTCGATTTACCGCTGGGGCCTCGTCGTCGAATCGGCCGACGAGGTTCCTCTCATCATAAAAACGACCTCGTCCGCGTATCCCGCGCTGGAATCCGCCCTCCGCGCCGCGCACCCTTACGAGACGCCCGAAATCATCGCGATCCCGGTCGATCGCGGCCTGCCGGACTATCTGAACTGGGTCGCCGCCGAAACGCGCGCGGACGACGCGCCATGATCCGCCGCATCGCGATCCTCTTTCTCTTTTTTTCTCCGTTCGTAAAAGCCGCGGACCTCTTGCCCCCGCGCGTCGCGTTCAGGCCAACCGCTTGGGCGGCCGACGAAAAAACACTCGAAGTCCGTTTCAAAATCAGCGAAGGCTATTACCTGTACCGTGACAAGTTCGCTTTCCGTTCCGCCTCCGACGTGGCAAGGCTCGGCGCGCCCATCTTTTCGGAAGGCAGGAAAAAATTCGACGAGACCTTCGGCGACGTCGAAGTCTATTACCGTGAGATTCTCATCCGGATTCCGATCGATCGAAAATCCAAA
>JAIRZC010000086.1 GCA_031267455.1 Accumulibacter sp.
CCCGGTCCGCTCGGAAACCGCCATCCTTCGATCACGCCGTTCTCCGCGTTTACGGCCAAAGACGGTCATATCATCGTCGGCGCGGGCAACGACAGGCTCTGGACGAAACTCTGCCAGGAACTTGGATGCGCGGAACTCCTGGGTGATGAACGCTTCAATTCCAACGGAAACCGCACAAACAACGTGAAAGCGCTTGCGGAAATCCTGAACAAGATATTCATCACCAGGACGATCGCCCAATGGATGGAAGCGCTCGAAGCCGCCGGTCTGCCATGCGCGCCGATCAACACCGTCGACAAGATCGTCAACGACCCGCAGGTCAAGGCCAGGAACATGATCGTCGAAGTCGAACACCCGATCGCCGGCAAGCTCAAGATGCCGGGCGTTCCTGTGAAGCTTTCCCTCACGCCGGGCGCGGTCGAAAAACCCGCGCCTCTGCTCGGAGAACACACGGCCGAAATCCTCAAGGAATTCCTGGGTTGGGATGAACAGAAAACCGCGGCTTTTTTCGACGTGAAAGCCTGACGCGGTGATGAAGCGGCGCGGCGCGTTCAACGCTCCGCCGCGGTCCCTTGCGTAAGACCACCGTTCATCGCCAGGCCCAACTCGATCAAGCCCGGCGGCTTTTTGATCGATCGGGAGGAGATTATTCTCCTCCCGTTTGTTTTTGGCCTCTTCCCATTCATCTCTTGCTTTTTTACCCGAAAATCACCCGCGGCGCAAAGCCGGGAGCCGCATAGCCCTCGAGCGGCGCGCGGCAAAATGAGTAAAGTGCCTGGCGCCAACGTTCGATGAATCGGGGATGTCTTGAAACGGGTCGGAACTCCCCCATCTCCTTTATTGTCAAAGGAGATGATGGGAAGTCAGTCGCGCGCGATCCGACACCAAGGAGAATGCCATGAATATCGTCTATAACAGCAGCCAATACGCCATCCTCGCTTTTCCCGCCGTGCGCGCGTTCGAACTCGTGGACAAATCGAGCCGCCGCGCTCTGTTTCTCCAGGGGTCCCTGGCCGTTGGCTTGCAAGAAGCGATCAACGGACTTTCCGACGATGATCGCACCGAAGAATCGGTCGATTCCCTGCTCGACGAATATTGTGCCGGCGCGGCGCAACCCATCTCTTTTCACTGAGTCGACGCGTTCGGGAGCTTCGCCTGCGCGCCCCTTCGCCGCTCAAGGTTTCGAGCGTGGATTGGCTCCCCGTTTCAGGAGCGGCCCCAGCCCTTTCCAAACGTTTTCGAGCAGGCGGGGTTGCGCTTCGGCGGTCGGATGGAGGTTGTCCGGCTGAAAAAACTCGGGGCGGTCCGCGACGCCGTCGAGCAAAAAGTCGACGTAGGCGGCTTTTTGCGCCCGCGCGGCCTCGCCGAAAGCCGCGTGAAACCCGTCGGCGTAGTTTCCGAAATTCGGCGGAAGACGCTGGCCGACGACCAGGACACGCGATCCGGCGGCCCGCGCGATCCGCGCCATCGCCTCGACGTTTCCGCGCATGACCGCGACCGGTATCCCGCGCAGGCCGTCGTTGCTGCCGAGCGCAATGACGACGACGACCGGACGATGGCGTTTCAATGCGGCAGGCAGGCGCGCAAGCCCGCCGCTCGTCGTTTCGCCGGAGATGCTCACGTTGATGACGGTATAATCGAAACCTTCTTTTTTCAGCTTCGGCTCAAGGAGCGCCGGCCAGGCGGCATCGCGGCGGATTCCGTAACCGGCGGAGAGCGAGTCTCCATGGATGAGGATTTTTCCGGCGGCGAACGCGGTCGGAACCAGCGCGAACAGGACGGCGAGAACCCATCCGCGCAACGAGGACGGCGGTAATGAAAATATGAACATGAATCTCTCCACGGCGATGATCGAAGCCGTCGGAATCGGGAAAAGCGTGGATAACGGCGGAACTCCGCTCGTTATTTTGCACGAGAATTCCTTCGTTGTCCCGGAAGGCGAAAGCGTCGCGATTGTCGGAATCTCCGGGTCGGGAAAGTCGACGTTGCTCGGCCTTCTGGCCGGACTCGACACGCCGAGCGAGGGGCGCGTCCTGATCGATGGGAACGACATCGGCGCGATGGACGAAGACGCTCGCGCCGTGCTGCGAGGGCGCCTCATCGGCTTCGTTTTCCAGTCCTTTCAGCTCTTACCCTCGCTGAACGCGCTTGAAAATGTCATGCTTCCGCTCGAACTTTCGGGCGCTCCCGACGCGGAAAAGGAAGCCAGTCTCTGGCTTGACCGTGTCGGCCTCTCGCACCGGCTGAAGCACTACCCCCGTCATCTTTCGGGCGGCGAGCAGCAGCGCGTCGCGCTCGCGCGGGCTTTTGCGCCGAAACCCAAAATCGTCTTCGGCGACGAGCCAACGGGTAATCTCGACGAAGCGACCGGGCGCCAGATCATCGATCTGATGTTCGCGATCAATGCGGAAAGCCGAACGACGCTCGTCCTGGCGACGCACGACGACAAAATCGCGGCGCGCTGCCGCCGGCGTTTGAAAATGCATGCGGGAAGGATAGAAGAAGCCGCCTGATTCCATGGTCGATACCGTCTGGATCGTTCGTGGCCCCGAACGCCCAATTTACAGCGGCGGCGTTTTTTCGATGATCCGCGCGGCGGCCAAAACGCCGCTCCGGACGGCGCTCTCGATCGTCGCCGGGTAGTCGGCATAAACGTAATCGCCGGCGAGCCAAAGTCCTTCGATCGGCGTTTTGGCCGCGAGCCTTGGCAGTTTCGGGCGGCAGGAAAGCGTCGCGCGG
>JAIRZC010000095.1 GCA_031267455.1 Accumulibacter sp.
CGGCGATTCGGCCTGCTCCCTGCCGCCGTATACGCTTTCGGAAGGCGTCCAAAACGTGCTGCGTCGCCAAACTCGCCTGATGGCGGGGAGCTTGAACGTTTGCGGCCTGATGAATGTCCAGTTCGCGATTCAGAACGATGACGTCTATGTTCTTGAAGTCAATCCACGCGCGTCGCGCACCGTGCCCTTCGTTTCCAAGGCGACCGGTCTTCCGCTCGCGAAAATCGCCGCGCGATGTATGGCTGGAAGATCGCTGGCAAGCCAGAACGTCGCCCGCGAGGTCGTTCCGCCATATTTTTCTGTCAAGGAAGCTGTTTTCCCGTTCAGCAAGTTTCCGGGCGTCGACACGATTCTCGGGCCGGAGATGAAATCGACCGGCGAAGTGATGGGTATCGGTCTGTCTTTCGAGGAAGCCTTTGTCAAAAGCCAACTCGGCGCGGGCGTCAAAATGCCGACTTCGGGTCGGGTATTCATCAGCGTCAAGGATTCGGACAAGCCGAAAGTAGCAGCCGTTGCCGCCGAGTTTCACGCAATGGGTTTCAACATCCTTGCGACGCGCGGAACGGCGGCGGCGCTTTCGACCGCGGGGATTCCGGTTTCCATCGTCAATAAGGTCGTCGAAGGACGTCCGCATATCGTGGATATGATAAAGAATAACGAGATATCGCTCATCATCAATACGGTCGATGAAAAGAAGCAGGCAATCAGCGATTCGCGCTCGATCAGAACATCCAGCCTGTCAGCGCGTGTGACGATATATACGACATTATGGGGCGCCGAAGCCGCGGCTGTCGGCATCAAAAACCGGGGAGGGCTGACGGCTTATTCTCTCCAGTCCCTGCATGCCAGGCTGGCCTGACGAAGTCGCTGCAATTTTGAAGCCTGGTTTTTTTCAGTAAACGAGTGAATTATGAGCAAGATACCTTTGACGACCAAGGGCGCGGAGAGCCTTCGCGCCGAACTGCGACACTTGAAAACGGTTGGACGCCCGAGTGTGATCGCGGCGATTGCCGAGGCGCGTGCGCAAGGAGACCTTTCGGAAAATGCCGAATATGATGCGGCCAAGGAACGTCAAGCTTTCATCGAAGGGCGTATCCAGGAAATCGAGGGCAAGCTCTCCAACGCCCAGATCATCGATCCGAAGCTGCTCGACGCAGACGGTCGTTGCGTGTTTGCTTCGACGGTCTTTCTCGAAGAACAAGACAGCGGCGCGCGCGTGACCTACCAAATCGTCGGAGAGGACGAGGCGGACATCAAGCATGGAAAGATATCGGTCAACTCGCCGATTGCCCGGGCGCTGATCGGGAAATCTTCGGGCGACATCGCGCGAGTGCGCACCCCGGGCGGGCCACGGGAGTACGAACTCCTGGAGGTTCGCTACGAATGACAGAAAGCTTGGAGGCGAGCGGGCGCGATGAGCGTCCCCGGCCCGGATATGACGAATGCGCGAGAGTCCCCGTGCCCCCGGCGCGGGAAAAGTTTCCCTGGAACGGATGGAGAATCATCCGGAACGATCGATAAATGGCGCGAAACCGAACGAGCAAAGCCTGGATGCGCGAACACGTTACCGACCCTTTCGTTCATCGCGCGAAAGCGGAAGGTTATCGTTCTCGCGCCGCGTTCAAACTGATTGAGATCGACGACCGGGACCATCTTATCCGTTCCGGCGAAAACATCGTCGACCTCGGCGCGGCTCCCGGAGGATGGTCACAGGTTTCCGCGAATCGTTTGGGAGGGAAAGGCAAGGTTGTCGCGCTCGATCTGCTCGAAATGGATCCGATCGAAGGCGTCGATTTCATCCGGGGGGATTTTTGCGACGATGCGGTCATGCAAGAGCTTGAACGTCATCTGGACGGGGAAAAGCCCGGACTCGTCCTTTCGGACATGGCGCCCAATATTTCGGGCATCTCGCTCACAGATCAGGCACGGGTGATGCGCCTTGCCGAACTGGGGCTGGAGTTTTCGCGCGCCTGCCTGAATCCCGACGGCGCTTTCCTCGTCAAGGTTTTTCAGGGGTACGGCTTTGATGTTTTCGTCAAGACAATGCGCCTGGCGTTCGAGGCCGTCTCGACCAGGAAGCCCGGCGCTTCGCGCAACCGAAGCGCCGAACTCTACCTGCTCGGACGCGGTCCCAGAACCTGAGGCGAAGCGAGCCTGTCTGCCCGTTTCTCGGCGCAAAAGGGACTTTCACCCCGCTTGCCATCTCATCGCGAGCCGTGTTGTTCTTCCTTTCGGAACAGAGCCTGCCGCGCCGATGCCGCTTTGCCGAATAAATTCGTAAAAGTTTGCCTTTCCCAAAGAATCAGGGTTAGAATCGTTACCAGTTCTTGGGTGCCTCGATTGAATCCTTGGGTCGAGGTGAAACGGGAAGCCGGTGAAGCGGAATGCAAACGCGTATTCCAAGCCATTCCGGCGCAGCCCCCGCTGCTGTAGGCCTGACGACTTCGTCAAAACACCACTGTGCGGAACAGTGCATGGGAAGGCGACGAAGAAGGAGGAAGGCGAGCCAGAAGACCGGCCCAAAAATGGTTTGGTGTCCCCGGGGTGGGGGAAGGCCGGCCGTTCGGTCAGGATGTTTCTCGTTCATCCACCTTTCACGTGACCGTGGCAAGCAGCTTTCATCGGTTCCTCAACTCAACCGACCCCCTCCTGGGCACCTTTTTTTCGCATTCTATAGCGTTTGCAACGCGCGGGGAAGGAAATTCCCAGGTCATTCCCGTCAGGAGTGCGCCCTGGCTTGTCGCGAGCGCCTTCGAAAGGCGTGCCATTCCAGTATAATCCTTGGATTGATCCGCTGATCGTCCGCTTTTTGAGGAGAAATGGGATTTTCATCCGCCGCGCCGACCATGTCCCGCCAGATTTACGCGGAACGGTGTTCCCGGCACGTCCAGCTTCGGTTTCCGCGGTGATCGAGATGGATATCTTTCTTCTCGCCGCGCTCATCCTTCTGAATGGATTTCTTGCCATGGCGGAAATCGCCGTCGTGTCTTCAAGGAAATCGCGTCTGCAAAAACTGGCGGACGATGGGAACCAGGGGGCCAAAATGGCCTTTGAATTGAGTAGCGAGCCATCCGGGTTCCTCTCGACGATACAGGTTGGAATTACGACGGTCGGAATCCTGAGCGGCGCGATCGGCGAAAATACCCTGATCGAACCTTTGACCGAAAGAATGGCGGGAATGCCGCTGATTGCGCCTTATGCCCAAGGCCTCGCGACGGCGGTCGTCGTCGCCGGGCTGACCTATTTTTCCGTCGTCATTGGAGAGCTCGTGCCCAAGAGCCTGGCCTTGCTTGCGCCCGAAGGCATCGCTTCGAGGATCGCGGGGACGATGTCGTTTATGTCGAAACTCGCGCGTCCGCTGGTCTGGCTGCTTTCGTCGTCCTCGAAACTGATCCTGCGTCTGCTGGGCGCGAAACGCAGTTCCGAGCCGTCGCTGACCGATGATGAAATCAATGTGTTGATGGGGCAGGGGGCGGAGGAGGGCGTGTTCCACGAAAGCGAACAGGCTATCGTCTCGAATGTCCTTCGGCTCGACGAACAGCGCATCGGCGCGATCATGACGCACCGCAACGACATCTATACGATCGACCTCGACGATACGGAAGGCGAAGTGCGGCGTGGTCTCGTCGAAGCGCCTTTTACCCGGATCGTCGTTTGCCGTGATGGCCTTGATCATGTCATCGGAATTCTCAGGACGGCCGATATGCTCAAATGCCTTGAAGCGGGCGAGAAGCTCGATATCGAACGCTTCATCCGCTCGCCTCTTTATATTCCCGATGGCGTGACGACGACACATTTGCTGGAAAATTTCCGGCGCTCGCGCCAACAGTGCGC
>JAIRZC010000106.1 GCA_031267455.1 Accumulibacter sp.
CGACGGTGTCGATGTCCGAATGCAGGTAGCGTACACGGACGCCGTTTTCTCCAAGGTAATCGGTCAGTTTTTCGGACATGCGCTTGGTCAGCGTCGTGACGAGGATGCGCTCGCCGCGCTTTTCGCGCAGGCGGATTTCGGAAAGGAGGTCGTCGACCTGGCTTTCCGCGGGACGGATCAGGACTTCCGGGTCAACAAGGCCTGTCGGTCGGACGAGTTGTTCGACACGTTGGCCTTGGTGGGTGTTTTCGTACTCGGCGGGCGTTGCCGAAACGAAAATGCACTGTCGGGCGCGGGTTTCGTATTCTTCAAAACAAAGCGGTCGGTTGTCGAGCGCCGAAGGTAGGCGGAAACCGTAATTGACGAGGTTTTCCTTGCGCGAGCGATCTCCCTTGTACATTGAGCCGAGCTGTGGCAGCGTGACGTGCGATTCGTCGATGAACATCAGCGCATCCCGAGACAGGTAGTCGATCAATGTCGGCGGTGGTTCGCCGGGTTTACGTCCAGTCAAGTGGCGCGAATAGTTTTCGATTCCCTTGCAAAAGCCGAGTTGATCGAGCATCTCGAGGTCGAAGCGGGTGCGCTGCTCGATCCGCTGCGCTTCGACGAGACGTCCGGCGGCGTTGAAAAAATCGATCCGCTCTCGGAGTTCGTCGCGGATCGTTTCAAGCGCGCGCTGAACGGTCGCGCGCGGCGTGACGTAATGCGAAGAGGGGAAAACCGTGAAACGCTTGAGTTTTGACCGGGCCTCGCCTGTCAGCGGGTCGAAGACCTGCAAAGCTTCGATTTCAGCGTCGAAAAGCGAAATGCGGAGGGCGTGTTCGGCGTGCTCGGCCGGAAAGACGTCGATCACATCTCCGCGGACGCGAAAAGTTCCACGGTGGAAATCCATTTCGTTCCGTTCGTACTGCATTTCCACGAGGCGCTTGATGATTTCACGCTGTCCGATCCGGTCGCCGACGCGCATCGTCAGGATCATCTTATGGTATTCGTCGCGGTCGCCGATCCCATAGATGCACGAGACCGTTGCGACGACGACACAATCGCGTCGCTCGATCAGGCTTTTCGTCGCCGACAGGCGCATCTGCTCGATGTGGTCGTTGATTGCCGAATCCTTTTCGATGAAAAGGTCGCGCGCCGGAACGTAGGCTTCCGGCTGGTAGTAGTCGTAATACGAGACGAAGTATTCGACGGCGTTCTCGGGGAAAAAATCCCGGAATTCGGAATAGAGTTGGGCCGCGAGCGTCTTGTTCGGCGCGAGGACAAGCGCCGGACGGCCCAGGCGCGCGATTACATTGGCCATCGTGAAAGTTTTCCCCGAACCGGTGACTCCGAGCAGCGTCTGATAGCTCAGCCCGTCTTCGATGCCTTCGATCAGGCGGTGGATCGCTTCGGGCTGGTCTCCGGCGGGCGGAAAGGGCTGGTGCAGTCGGAACGGGCTCCCTTCGTAAACGAGGGGCGACGGATTTTTTTCGAGAACGGTCATGCTAGAATTCTACAGTGTTTCGAATCTTCCTGATTTCCGTCAATTTTGTGGCGCCGGTTCAGGGACCGGAAACGCCATGCTGATCGAGAGGTATCTGATATGACATCATCTATTTTTTCTTCCGTCGAAATGGCGCCCCGCGACCCGATTCTTGGCCTGAACGAAGCTTTCAACGCGGACCCGCGTCCCGGCAAGGTCAACCTCGGCGTCGGCGTCTATTTTGACGACGACGGAAAAATTCCACTGCTTGGAGCCGTCAAGATAGCAGAAAAAGCGCGCATGGAATCCGCGCTCGCGCGCGGATATCTGCCGATCGACGGCTCTCCCGCGTATAACAAAGTCGTTCAGGATATGTTGTTCGGGAAAGATTCGGTTGTCCTTGGCAATGGGCGTGTTGTGACGGTACAGGCTCTTGGAGGGACGGGCGCGCTGAAGGTCGGCGCCGATTACTTGAAACGTCTCTTCCCCGGAACGACCGTCTATATCAGCGATCCGAGCTGGGAGAACCACCGGGCGCTCTTCGAGTCGGCGGGATTCCCGGTCGACACCTATTCTTATTATGATCCGGAAACGCGCGGCGTGAATTTCCCCGCGCTCAAGGCGCGGCTGGATTCGCTCGCTCCGGGTTCCATCGTCGTTTTCCATGCGTGTTGCCACAATCCGACGGGCGCGGACATGACAGAGGCTGAATGGCGCGGAGCGATCGAATCGATACGCGCGCGCAGCCTCGTCGCCTTTGTCGACATGGCCTATCAGGGCTTCGCCGACGGAATTGTCGAGGATGCGTCGGCGCTCGGCCAGTTTGTCGATTCGGGCGTGCAATTTTTTGTCGCGAGCTCGTTCTCGAAATCCTTTTCGTTCTACGGCGAGCGCGTCGGCGCGCTTTCCATCGTCACGGCTTCAAAAGACGAGTCCGCGCGCGTTCTGTCACAGGTCAAGCGCGTCATTCGAACGAATTATTCCAATCCGCCGACCCACGGCGGCGCGATTGTCACTGCAATTCTTTCGAACCCCGAATGGCGCGCGCTCTGGGAATCCGAACTTGCCGGAATGCGCGACCGCATCCGCGCGATGCGGACAGGGCTGCTCGAAAAGCTGAAAGCCCGCGGCGTGAAAGGCGACCTTTCGTATTTCGTTCAGCAGCGCGGAATGTTTACCTATACCGGGCTTTCTCCAGAACAGGTCGCGCGCCTCAAGGACGAATTCGCGATCTACGCCGTTTCGACCGGGCGGATCTGCATGGCCGCGCTCAACACGCGAAATCTCGACTACGTCGCCGATTCGATCGTCAAAGTGCTTTAGTTCTTTCCAACGCGCGACGGAAAAAATTCCGGCGCCGCAGTTTTATACGGCGCCGGACATTTGCGGTTTTTTCCCGGTAAAATGATAATGAAATAAACGCGGCGCAAAAGCGCGAGCGAATTGAAATCAGAAACATTGGGAAGATGCTGAAAAAACTCTTCACCATGATAAGGGTAACAGTCTCTTGGGCGGTTGTATGTGTCGCCATAATGATCACTGTGGCGGTCGCCATCGCTTCTTATGGTTACCGCTTTTATGCGTTCTTATCGGTTGCCACGATAGCGATATTGGCAATTGTTGCGCTGCGCGAAAGGTCTTCTCCAAAAAAGATGCTGAAACAGCTCTTTTTTGTCACGATACAGATAGCGATCTCTTTGGCGGCTGTATATGTCGCCATAATGATCTTTTTTACGGTCGTCTTTTTGGGCAGCCGCTTTTATGCGTTTTTATCGGCCGTCGGAGCGGTATTGGCAATTGCTGTACTGTGCGGCAGGTTTTCTCCAAAAATCCTGCTCTGTTTCGTTTTGACCGCCGCGCTTTCGATCGGCGTGTACGAATACCTCGGTCACAGGGACAGAATCGTGCCCGTCATGTCGAACGACTTGGACCTCCGAAAATATATGCCTTATTCGGCGGATGTCCCGCGCCTGCATGAGGATTCCACGCTCAGGATCGGGAAAGACTTTCCGGTGCTCGATGGCGCGCTGGCGCTCTATCCGCTTTATTCAGCGTATGTCACGGCGCTTTATCCGAAAGGTGATTATCCCATAGGATTTCGCAATGATGTCAGAACGCACCGCCGATATCATTATTATGACGCATCGCCTGAACGCCATGGAGAGAAGGCGATACCGCATCCCGTGCATTTCACGAACACGATCGAAGGCTTCAAGGGGCTGCTGAACGGGCGGGTCGATATCTTCTTCATGGCGGACATTTCCGCCGAACAAAAAGAAATGGCCGCGAAGAAGGACGTCAAGCTGAAATTTACCCCGATCGGGAAAGAGGCTTTTGTCTTTTTCGTAAACGTCAAAAATCCTGTCGATAATTTGAGCCTTGAGCAGATACGGGGGATTTACTCCGGAAAAATCATGCGATGGGATGACTTGGGCGGGCGTGGAAAAATAAAAGCCTTTCAACGGAACAAGAATTCGGGAAGCCAGAGCGCGTTGGAACGGATCATGGGAGAGATTCCGCTGGCCGAAGCGCCGACGATGGAGCTGCGTGGCTCGATGGGCGGGATCATCCTCGATGTCGCGGACTATAAGAATTATGAAAACGCGATCGGTTTTTCGTTCCGTTATTTCACGAACGTGATGGTGCAGAACAACCAGATAAAGCTATTGAAAATCGACGGCGTCGCGCCGACCTTGGAGAATATCCGGAACGGAAGCTACCCGCTCATCGCGCCGTATTATGCGATCACGCGCGGGGATGCGAAAAATCCAAATATTCCGAAGATGCTCGAATGGTTCGTTTCGGAGCGGGGACGTTACCTTGCTGACAAGGTGATGGGCGGCTGAGGACTGAGGATAAAAGGTAATCGGTAATCAGAAGACAGTAACCGCCCCGCACTGACCATGGATTGCAAAGCGGAAAGAGAGAACACCCTGTCCTCGGTTTTCTGTCTTCCGCTTACTTGGCACGCGCTCCGGGAATCCGAACTCGCCAGAAGGCGCGATCGTCGTCCGCGCGATGCGGACAAGGCTGCTCGAAAAACTGGGAGCACGAGGCGCTGAGGGTGCCTTTCCTATTAGCGCGGCATGTTTACCTATACCGGGCTTTCTCCAGCGCGCTTGTCCGTCTGAAGGACGAGTTTACGATCTATGCTGTTTCGATCGGACGGATCTGCACGGCCGCGCTCAATACTCGAAACCTCGACTACATCGCGGATTCGATCGTCAAAGTACTTTGGATTTTTTCGGCGGCGGAAAGAAGCGCCGGCTTTCGTCGGCGTTTCGATCTCGATAAGCGCGCCGGATTTCGAGCTGGGTTCCGGTCAATCGCCGATCTGGGCGGTAAGCGCGTTCAATGGGCCGTTTATGCGGATCGGTGTGCGCGTGCGCGCCATCGAACCTCGCATCTGAAGGTACATCACTCCGCTTACAATTTTCTCTCGATTCAGGGTCAAAGCGCCGAAGGATTGCAGGAGACCCGAGCTCATTTGAACATCCGTAAAGTTTAGCCCCGATGCGACGGTATTGACTTTCCCCGAGAGCTGTTCAAAAACCGTCTCGCCTCCACGAAACGGCACATCGGAGGTCTGGCGGACGGCGCCGGCAAGGTCTATTCCCTGGAAATGTCCGCGGCGGATATCGAATTCACCACTGAGGTCGAGTTGCTCCTGGAACATTCCTAGCCATGAGGCGGCGGTCGCCGAGAAAGACATTTGTCCGAAAAGCTCTCCGGAAAAGTGTTGGCCCACGCCGAATAGCGCGCCGAATGTGGTCGTGTTGATGCGTTCGAAAACGGCGCTACCCTGAAAACGTGGCTTCCC
>JAIRZC010000173.1 GCA_031267455.1 Accumulibacter sp.
ATCGTCGACGAATTGCCCTATCAGGTAAACAAGCGTTCGCTGCTTGAGAAGATCGGAGAACTCGTAAACGACAAGAAAATCGAGGGTATCTCCGACCTGCGCGATGAGTCGGACCAGTCCGGGATGCGTGTCGTCATCGAACTCAAGCGCGCCGAAATGCCGGATGTGGTACTCAATTGCCTGTTCAAGCAGACGCAGCTCCAGGACAGCTTCGGGATGAATATGGTCGCGCTCGTGGACGGGCAACCCCGACTTCTGGGTCTCAATCAACTCCTCGAATGTTTTCTTTCCCATCGGCGCGAAGTCGTCACGCGGCGTGTCGTCTTTGAACTGCGCAAGGCGCGCGAACGCGCGCATATCCAGGAGGGGCTCGCGGTCGCGCTCGACAACGTTGACGAAATCATCGCGCTGATCAGGTCTTCTCCAACCCCGGCCGACGCGCGGCGCGGTCTGATGGGGCGACTCTGGCCATCTACGACGGTGGGCGAAATGCTCCGGCGCGCCTCGCTCGACGCGACACGCCCCGAAGGGCTGGAGATCGAATACGGTCTTTCGAAGAACGGCTATCTTCTTTCCGAAGCGCAGGCACAAGCGATCCTCGACCTCCGCTTGCAACGCCTGACGGGAATGGAGCGCGACAAGGTCGTTGCCGATTTTTCGGAGCTCCTCGACAAAATTGCCGACCTGATGGATATTCTGGCGCGCCCGGAGCGTATCAGCGCGATCATTGCCGACGAGTTGACGGACATCCGTGCGCGCTTCGGCGACGCGCGCCGATCGGAGATCGTTATCGACACGCAGGACCTCAATGTCGAGGATTTCATCACGCCGCAGGATATGGTCGTCACGCTTTCGCATACCGGATACATCAAGTCTCAGCCGCTCAGCGACTACCGCGCCCAACGGCGCGGAGGGCGCGGAAAACAAGCGACTTCGATGAAGGAGGACGATTTCATCGACCAGCTTTTCGTCGCCAATACACATGACTACATCCTGTGTTTCTCGAACCGGGGACGCCTCTATTGGATGAAGGTCTACGAGGCGCCCCAGGGTACGCGTACGGGGCGGGGTCGCCCGATCGTCAATCTGTTTCCGCTCGAAGAAGGCGAGAAGATCAATGCCGTCCTTCCGGTTCGCGAATTTACCGAAGACCTTTACATTTTCATGTGTACATCGCAGGGCATGGTCAAGAAAACCCTGCTTTCCGAATTTTCCAATCCACGCAAGGCCGGGATTATCGCCGTCGCGCTCGACGAGGACGACTTTTTGATCGGTGCGCGCATCACGAACGGTTCGCAGGACGTCGTTCTTGTTTCCGACGCGGGCAAGGCCGTTTGGTTCGACGAGGAGAATGTACGTCCGATGGGGCGAAAGACCCGCGGCGTTGTCGGGATGCGGCTTGGCGAGGGGCAGCAGGTGCTTTCGCTGCTCGTTGCGGACAACCATCAGGAGACAGTGCTCGTCGCGACCGAAAACGGTTATGGCAAGCGTACCGTTCTCGCGGATTTCCGTCACAGCAGGCGTGGAACGCAAGGCGTCATCGCGATCGCCGCGAGCGAGCGCAACGGGAAAGTCGTTGCGGCCCATCTCGTCAGGGACGAGGACGAAATCATGCTGATTACGACGGGCGGCGTACTGATCCGCACGCGCGTCCGGGAGATTCGAGAACTCGGCCGCGCGACGCAGGGTGTCACCTTGATCGCGCTTTCCGAAGGCGAAAAACTCGCGGGACTCGAGAAGGTTGCCGAAACCGAAGACGACCTTGTCTCCGGGGGCGCCGGGCAGGAAAGCAGGGAACAGAAAGAGTGACCCAAGGAACTCGTCGGACTTGATGCAGTCGGCTACAAAAAATGGGGAGACGGCCACTATTCCCAGTGGCTCGGTGCGAAAGAGCGGCTATTCGCTTAAAATCCGTGGAAAATTTCTCTCGTCTTTTTCGACTCTTCACGTCCGACAGGCCCCGTTGAAAAATCGCCGAACATGCTAATATCATTAAAAAACACGTGTATTCGGGAAATGCGCATCCGGCATCGGACAGGGCGCAGGCCGGGAGAAACGCCATGAGCAGGGAATTCCAGGAAAAACTCATCGATGTGCGTACTGAAATCGACGACATCGACAGGCGGATTCTCGGGCTTTTGAATCGCCGCGCGCGGTGTGCGCAGGAGATTGGTCGGATGAAAATGGCCTATGGAGAAAACGGTGCCGTTTACCGTCCCGAGCGTGAGGCGCAGATTTTGCGCCGTATCCGAGGGGATAACACAGGGCCGCTTTCGGATGGGCACATCGTGGCCTTTTTCCGCGAAATCATGTCGGTCTGCCGTTCGCTCGAGGGCGTTCTGAGCGTTGCTTTCCTCGGCCCCCTTGGCACCTTTTCGGAACTCGCGGCGACGCATCATTTTGGAAAGGCAGCGCGCCTTTTGCCACAGCCTTCGATCGACGCGATTTTCCAGGAGGTCGAAGCGGGACACGCCGATTACGGAATCGTCCCGGTCGAGAATTCGATCGAGGGTGCGGTCGGTCGGACGATGGACCTCCTTTTGTCGACGACGCTCAAAATTTGCGGCGAGGTCATTCTGAGGATTCATCAACATCTCCTCTCGAACGAAGCGTCGTTTTCCGAAATCAAAAAGGTCTATTCGCATGCGCAGTCGCTTGCGCAGTGCTACGAATGGCTGACGCGCGCTCTGCCCGACGCGGAGAAGATTCCAGTGGGCAGCAATGCGCAGGCGGCGCAGGCGGCCGCTTCCGAGGCCGGAGCGGCAGCAATCGCCGGCGATGCCGCGTCCGAGCGTTACCAGCTTCCGAAACTCGCGAACTGCATCGAAGACGAACCGAATAACACGACGCGCTTCGTCGTCCTTGGCAGGGAACAGAATATCGGTCCTTCGGGGCGCGACAAGACTTCGCTGGTCATGTCGACGCCCAACCGAACGGGTTCGCTCGGTTATCTGCTCGCGCCGATCTCGGAGGCCGGCGCGTCGATGACACGGCTTGAGTCGCGCCCGGCGCGTCATACCCTATGGGAATATGTTTTCTTCGTCGATATCGAGGGCCATCGCGAGGATGAATCCGTGCGAAATGCGCTCACCGAACTCGAACGCCGCGCGGCTTATCTCAAGATTCTCGGCTCCTACCCGGCAGCCGTTTTGTAATTTATTTTTTTCGAGGTTCTTTTCATGACAATCTACGACCAGTCCTTGTCCAATGTTCGCGCGATCTCGCCATATCAGCCGGGAAAACCAATCGCGCATGTCGCGCGTGAAATGGGAATCCCTGTCGAGAACATCGTCAAACTCGCTTCGAATGAGAATCCTTTCGGCATGAGCACGAAAGCGCGCGCCGCGATCGATGCGGCCTTGGGATCGCTTGAACGCTACCCGGACGACTTCGATCTGAAAGACGCGCTCGCGTCGCATACGGGGTGCGGCGTTGAACGCATCGTCCTCGGGAACGGCTCGAACGATGTACTCGACATCGCCGCGCGCGTTTTCCTCGCGCATGGGCGCTCCGCTGTCTTTTCGCGCCACGCATTCGCCGTCTATCCGCTGGCGACACTCTCCGCTGGCGCGGAACCCATTGTCGTTCCCGCGAAGGATTATGGTCACGACCTCAATGCGATGCTCGCCGCGGTTCGACCAGATACGCGCGTCGTTTGGATCGCCAACCCAAACAATCCGACTGGAACTTTTTTAGCGCGCCAGGCGATCGAGGATTTCCTGAAGCGTGTTTCCGCCGACGTCGTCGTCGTTCTCGACGAAGCGTACAACGATTATATTCCATCACGTGATCGCTTCGACTCGCTCGAATGGCTCGACGACTTTCCGAATCTCATCGTTTCGCGCACATTTTCGAAGATTTACGGAATGGCGGGCTTGCGCGTTGGCTATGGGATAACTTCCCCCGCGGTAGCCGATTTGATGAACCGCGTTCGACAGCCGTTCAACTGCAACAATCTTGCGCTCGCGGGCGCGATCGCGGCGCTCGACGATGCGTCCTTCATCGAGAAGAGCTATTCGCTCAACCTCGCGGGAAAAGAACAGGTTGAAGCGGGTATGAAAAAACTCGGCGTTTCCTTCATCCCATCTTATGGAAACTTCGTCGCGATCAAAGTGGGCGACGCGAAAACGGTCAACGAAAAGCTCCTCAAACAGGGCGTGATCGTCCGTCCAATCGCCGGCTACGGGATGCCGGAATGGTTACGCGTGACGATAGGGAGCGAATATGAAAACAGACGCTTCCTCGACGCGCTCGAAAAGGCTCTTGGATGAGGAATTCGTCCCGGTTCGGCCGCGTCGTCGTTTTCGGTGTCGGGCTGATCGGCGGATCTTTCGCGCTTGCGCTCAAAGCGGCGGGGAAGGTTGGGGAAGTCGTTGGTTTTGGGCGTACCGTCAACGCGCTGATCCGGGCGATGGACCTCGGGGTTATCGACAGGGTCGGGGTAAACGCGGGTCAGGAAGTCGCCGGAGCTGATCTCGTGTTACTGGCGGCGCCCGTGGGTGGGATTCCGGAAATCCTGGCGCGAATCGCCCCCTATTTGCATGACGAAGTCGTCGTGACCGACGGAGGAAGCACGAAGGCCAACATCGTTTCCACGGCGCGCGAGCATCTGGGCGAAAGCCTCGGGCGTTTCGTTCCGGCACACCCGATTGCCGGTGCGGAGAACAGCGGCGTCGCCGCCGCGCGCGCCGACCTCTTTCGCGGAAAACGTCTCGTCCTGACGCCCCTGCCTGAAAATTCGGAACGTACCGTCGCGAAGGTACGCTTGGCGTGGGAATGGTGCGGCGCGGACATTTGCGAACTGACACCCGAGAGGCACGATAGGGTTTTCGCCGCAGTCAGCCATCTTCCGCATCTCCTCGCGTTCGCGCTTGTTTGCGAGCTTGCGGAAAGGGAGAACAGCGACGAATTTTTCGGCTTTGCGGCCGGAGGTTTCCGCGATTTCACGCGAATCGCGGCAAGCCATCCGGAAATGTGGCGCGACATCTGCCTTTCGAACCGCGAAGCGATTGCCGACGAACTCGACCGCTATTCCTCGCGCTTGCGCGACCTGCGTTCCGCGATTGAGCGTGGCGACGGCGCAGCGATCGAGACGATTTTCGGTGTTGCGCGCGCCGCCCGGCGCGCTTGGGCAAAGGGGCCGAGTGATGGTCTCTCGACTGCGACCGCCATATGACGGTCGATGCTCCGCTTATCAATCGGCAGCGAAACGAAATGGCGAAGTCGATGATGTAGCGACGGTCTTGCAACGGAAACAGGAATCATGAATTTTATCGATTTGCCTCAAAGGACCAATGCGCGTGGCGTCGTCCGCCTGCCGGGATCCAAGAGTATTTCCAACCGTGTCCTCATCCTTGCGGCACTCGCTTCGGGAAACACCGAGATTCGGAATTTTCTCGAATCCGATGATACGGCGCGGATGCTCGATGCCTTGAAAGCGCTGGGGGTTGCGGTCACGCCGCTCGGTGATTGTGTCCTCCGCGTCGAAGGCACAGGAGCGAATGGAGGCAAATCCGGAGTTTTCTCGGAAAAAGAGGCCGATCTTTTTCTAGGCAACGCGGGAACGGCATTCCGGACTTTGACCGCCGTACTTGCCTTTTCCGAGGGTCATTACCGCCTGCGCGGCGTGCCGAGAATGCACGAGCGCCCGATTGGCGACCTCGTGGATGCTTTGCGTACCTTGGGGGCAAATATCGCTTATGAAGGCGCTGCGGGTTATCCGCCGCTTTTCATGACACCGAGATCTCCCGTTGAAACACGGTCGGTGCGTGTGCGCGGCGATGTATCGAGCCAGTTTCTTTCCGGTCTTATGATCGCGTTGCCGTCCATGGGCGGCGGGGTTTCGATCGAAGTCGAGGGCGATCTGGTCTCGAAACCCTATGTCGACCTCACGCTTGCGATGATGGCGCGTTTCGGTGTCGAGACATCGCGCGATGGCTGGCGGCGTTTCACGGTTCCAGACGGCGTTACCTACCGTTCGCCGGGTAGTTTCCTCGTCGAGGGTGACGCGTCGTCGGCATCGTACTTTTTGGCGGCCGGCGCGATTGGCGGCGGGCCGGTGCGCGTCGAAGGCATCGGGATGAATTCTCTCCAGGGCGATATTCGCTTTACCGATGCCTTAAAGGAAATGGGTGCCGTCGTCGATGCCGGCGAAGACTGGGTCGAAGCCGCCACGCCCCCCAATGGCCTCAAAGGGATTCGTCTCGATTGCAATTCGATCCCGGATGCGGCAATGACGCTTGCGGTCGCCGCGCTTTTCGCCCGAGGCGAGACGCGGCTCGACGGCATTGCAAGCTGGCGCGTAAAAGAGACGGACCGTATCGCGGCAATGGCCAGGGAATTACGCAAATTCGGCGCGCGTGTCGAGGAAGGAAGAGACTTCATCGCGGTCACACCGCCCGAGGTTTTTCGTTTCCCGCCCGAAGGTGTTGACACCTACGACGACCACCGAATCGCCATGTGTTTTTCGCTCACCGCTTTCGCGGGTCTCGTACGGATCAACGATCCGTCCTGCGTCGCGAAAACTTTTCCGGATTTTTTTGCGCGCTTTGCGCAGGTTACCGAACCTTTTCCCGTCATCGCGGTCGACGGCCCGTCGGCTTCGGGCAAGGGAACGGTCGCGGCGCGCGTTGCGGCGAAACTCGGATGGGCTTATCTCGACTCGGGCGCGCTCTATCGCCTGACAGCACTTGCAGCCAGGCGCGCCGGCGTTTCTTTCTCCGACGAGGATCGCATCGCCGCAATCGCCGCAACGCTCGACGTCGAGTTCGGCGCGGATTCGATACGTCTTTCTGGCGAAG
>JAIRZC010000212.1 GCA_031267455.1 Accumulibacter sp.
GCAAGCGTTCAAGCGCGCGGAAAAAAAGAAAGCGGAAAAAATTTTGCGCCGTTTATCCGCACGCGCCGACCGCTCCGCACGCGGTGCAGAAATCGCAGCCGTCCTTGCGAATCATCGTGTAATTTCCGCATTCGGCACAGAGTTTTCCGGGTGTCGGCAGCGCGGCTTCAACACCGTTGTTTTCCGGCGCTTCGAGAATCCCCATTTCCTGCAGGGGGATCCCGTTCTCGTCGAGGATTCCGAGCATCGAATATCTGTGGATGATCAGGCTGGCGATGTACGCGACCGTCGAGGGGTAAGTCCGCTGTTTGCGCGTTCCGGGGATGAAGGCCATGAAGTCGCCGAGCGGTTCGGGGTAATCGAGCAGTTTCCGAAGCTTCATCCCGATCCACGCCGGGTCGATCACGCGCATGTCAAGCGAGAGCAGCTTGGTCAGGCCATCGAGCGCGCGCGGGTAGTTGCCCGAAAGCCAGACCGAATAAGGTCGTGTGACGCCATCAGGCAGGGTGATTTCTTTTAAGCCGAGGACAAAATCTTCGCTCGTCGCCGGATTGAAGACGTCGACGGTCCAGGAAAGCGTTCCGTCGGTACCCGTCTTGGGTTCCTTGAGGCTGAACAACGCGTCGAGAACCGGTGTCGGTCCTTCGCGTTTGAAAGCGCCGATCTGTTCGACACGGTACTGGATCAGGCGCGCCATCGCCGAGACGACGGACGGCATGCGTTTGCGCTCGCCGTACGGCGGGAAGGGCATGTCGAATCCGTCGTCGTTGGGCGTTCTCGCGAGCGATTCGAGCTTGAGTTCAAGCCATCCGTTATCGTTAGCGCGCATGTCCATCGATAGCGTCTTGGCGACGGCGCCAAGTCCGCGCGGCTGTTCCGGCCCGTTGACCCAGACTTCGAAAGGCCAGGCGCGACCTTCCTGTTCGACATGTCCCACGAACAGGGCAAATTTCCCGAGTTCGTGTTCGATCATGTAGGTCCAGGCCATATTGCCTTCGGGCAGGTTCGGGCGTCCGGGCCAGCGTAGGCTGGAGAGCACAGGCGCGGGCAAGTGCTTGATCGACAGACGGCGGTTCGCATCGCCGTTGACAAAATCCTGGGGCAGTTTTTTGTCCTCCTGTTTCTTGAGATTCTCGACGGAGAGCACGGAACCGAGAACGCTGTTGGGACGGTAGGTCGCAAGTCCCTTGAGGCCGGATTTCCACGCGCTCATATAAAGGGATTGGAAGTCTTCATAAGGATAATCGACCGGGACGTTGACCGTTTTCGAGATCGATGTGTCGATGTAGGGCGCGACAGCGGCGACCATGTCCTTGTGCGCTTTTGCGGAAATCTGCAGCGCGGTGATGAAATAATCCGGTAGTTTGTCGACATTGCCGCCCCTGTGTTTGTAGAGGCGCCAAGCGTAATCCTCGACCGTGTACTCTTTGAGCGTTCCGTCGGCCATGCGTTTTTTTCGGCTGTAGACCCACGAGAACGGGGGTTCGATGCCGTTGCTCGCGTTGTCGGCAAACGCCAGCGAGATCGTCCCGGTCGGCGCGACCGACAATAAGTGCGAATTGCGCAGACCATCCTTGCGGATGTCGGCCTTGATTTCAGGCGGAAGGCGCGAGGCGAAATTGCTTCCCGAAAGGTAGAGTTCGGCGTTGAACAACGGAAACGCGCCGCGTTCCCGCGCAAGATCGATGGAAGCGATGTAGGCGATGTCGCGCATGTATTCCGAAACGCGCGCGGCCATCGACGCGGCTTCCTCTGTATCATAGCGCAGGCGCAGCATGCAGAGCGCGTCGCCCATCCCGGTAAACCCGAGGCCGATCCGGCGTTTGTTCGCGGCTTCTTCCTTCTGGCGTTCCAGCGGCCATGCGGTGACGTCGAGCACATTGTCGAGCATTCGGACCGAAGTCTTCACGACTTCGCCGAAAGCCGTAAAATCGAATTCGGCGCGGTCGGAAAAAGAATCGCGGACGAAAAGCGTCAGGTTGATCGAACCCAGGCAACAGCAACCGTAGGAAGGAAGCGGCTGTTCGGCGCAGGGGTTCGTCGCTTCGATCTCTTCACAATAATAAAGGTTGTTGTCGCGGTTCATCCGATCAAGGAAAAGAATTCCGGGCTCGGCGTGATCGTAGGTCGATTTCATGACCTGATCCCACAGGTCACGGGCGCGGATGCTTCGGTAGACCCAAAGGCCATCGCTCCGCTGATAAGCGCCCTCGATGTCGACGTTGGGCTCGGCGCGGTGCGTCAGTTCGATGGAATCGTCGTTTTCGACGGCTTGCATGAAATGATCCGTGACACCGATCGAGATATTGAAATTGGTCAAATCGCCCCGATCCTTGGCGTGGATGAAGACTTCGATGTCCGGATGGTCGCAGCGCAACACGCCCATTTGCGCGCCACGCCGCGCTCCGGCGGATTCGACCGTTTCGCACGAACGATCGAAAACGCGCATATATGAGACGGGTCCGGACGCGCGAGACTGCGTTCCCTTGACGAGGGCGCCCTGGGGACGGATCGAGGAAAAATCGTAACCGACGCCGCCGCCGCGGCGCATCGTTTCAGCCGCTTCGGCCAGCGCGCGGTAGATCCCGGGTTTGCCTTCGACGGTTTCGACAACAGAATCGCCAACCGGCTGGACGAAGCAGTTGATCAGCGTGGCGGCGAGCGGGGTACCCGCTGCGGAATTGATACGCCCCGCCGGGACAAAACCGTTTTCCTGCGCCCAAAGAAAACGTTCCTCCCAGCGGGATCGATGTTTTTCATCCTCGTTGACGGCGAGGGCGCGCGCTACACGCCGACGCACATCGCGGATCGTCTTTTCGTTCCCTTTCGCGTATTTTTCAATGAGGACTTCGGATGAGATTTCCTGTTCGGGAAGCGGCGGCATTTCCTGCTTGGCCGTCGCGATTTTTTGGGGGAGCGTCTTCTGGACATTACTGTTCACTGCATTTCCTTTCTTCCTGAGCGTGTCGTTTCTTTCCAGAATCACCCGCGTTTTCACGTCACCAGCGATTCATGGACGAACAGCCACGAAATCGGGTAATCCGCGCCGAAACCGTGTTCAGAAAAATATCCCGATCCAGACAGGCAAACTCGCCGTGGCGTCGCAACGGCGTTTCCACCGTCCGCCGGACGGTTCCAAAAACCGCTCCACGCACGCACGCTCCCCTTGCGCCTGACATTTTCTGAATTTCCTTCCGAAGGGAAAGATCATGCTCCCGTTTGACGCGAAAATCAAGTTTTCGACTAAATATAGTATTCAATCTTTGTTTTGACACTATATTTAGGGATTGAAGTATATCCTTCAAGGCCAACATCCGAGCAAGTTTTTACCGGCCAATACAAGCCGCGCTTTACTTGCCCGTACCGCAAAGCACTTCGCCGATACCCGCGCAAATGATTCGCAAGCGAAAATAAAATCCCACAAAAGCCACGGCAAATGATAGATTTTCGCTCTTTTCTCCAAAAACGAAACATGCCAACTGGAATTATCGAATCGCTCGATCACGAAGCGCGGGGAGTCACCCGGTTTGAGGGCAAAACGATTTTCGTCGAAGGCGCCCTCCCGGGCGAGTGTGTCGAATACACGAGTTTTCGCAAAAAACCGACTTACGAAATCGCGCGGATGGAACGCCTGCTGAAAGCCTCGCCCTACCGCGTTGTTCCTGATTGTCCGCATTTCGGCATCTGCGGCGGGTGCAGTATGCGGCATTTTTCCCCGGAAGCGCAAGTCGCCTCCAAGCAGTTTCTCCTCGAATCGAATCTCTGGCACCTCGCCCGAGTAAAGCCCGACGAAGTCTACGCGCCGATCCATGGAACGCCGTCCGCCTACCGGGCGCGAGCGCGCCTCTCGGCTCGCTTCGTCCCAAAAAAAGGCGGCATACTGGTCGGTTTTCATGAACGCAGGAGCAGTTACGTCGCCGATATGTGGGAATGCCCAAACCTCCCATCTGGTGTTTCCGAACTGCTCTTGCCGCTACGCGAACTCGTCGCCGGACTTTCGATCGCGACGGCTATGCCGCAGATCGAAATCGCCGTCGGGGACGCAATGATTGCGCTCGTCCTCCGGATACTTAAGGCCCTGACTAAGACCGACGAGGAGAGGCTGCGCCGCTTCGCCGACTACCACGGTGTCGTCTTCTATCTTCAACCGAAAGGTCCCGACTCGGCCTATCGCTTCTATCCACTCGACGG
>JAIRZC010000213.1 GCA_031267455.1 Accumulibacter sp.
GACCGAAAAGCGGAAAAGAAGCCGCATAGCGGGCCAGCGCGAGCGCGAAGAGACCCACTCCGGCCCAAGGAAGCCAGTAAGCGGCGATCGTGACCGCGAGGCAGAGGAACAGAGCCGCGTTGCGGACGCTTTTCGACAGGGAGAGTTCAACCGAGAGACGCCAGGCAAAAACGAGCAGACCGATCCCCGCGCCGACACCGCACATCGAAAGTCCTGCGGAGAAGGGTTTGAACGATAACGGACTCAGTCCGATGACCATGAGCGCGATCAGAATTCCTTTCCGGTCGAGCGCGCGCAGTTTCGTGGAAAGCGTACCGGAATTTTCCCAGAGCAGGACCAGCGTCGCGCTCAGCAGCGCGAAAAGCGCGAAAAACAGAATCTGGCGAAGGTCCGTGAAACTTGCGGGGATTAAAAAATCGTCCGGGGTTCTGAAGAAAAAATGCCTGAACCTGCCGTAATCGAAAATGAAAAGGCTCAACTGCGCGAACGAAAGAAGAACGACGGCGATCGTCGCCAAAAAGCGATAGGCCTCGTTGCGCATCCAGAAGGCTGAAACGCCGAAGACAAGGATCGCGGGAATGAAGAGGGTTGTTTCAAGCTCCAATTCGAGCACAAGGAGGAAGCTTATCGCGATAGCGGCCATAAGCGCGACGCATAGGGAGACCTGGCGGAGAAAGACGCCCTGCCTGCCGGAAATCGCGATTCCGCCGAGGAGAAAGAAAAACGAAACGGCGACGGCGCCGGTGAGGGACTTGATGCCGATCAGTATGCACAGAAAAAACAGCGCGCCGATCAGTAGCGGGACGACGAGCCACGCGCAGAAACCCACGAGCATTCGCGCGGCCCAGGGCGCCGATTTTTCCGCTCCGGACGATTCGGTCGACTCGAACGGCTTGGGCGTCCTGGCTTCGCTTATCGTGTCGCGCAGGATGAAATTCAGGACGCGCAGGGAAAGCAAGGATGGCAAAACACCGGACGGCGCCGATTCGGGAGATGAAGACGAGGCTGGCGTCTTTTCCGCTGTTTCTCCGTCTGCGCGCGTCTCGGATTTTTGCCTGTGCAGATGGGCCAGCAGTTTCCATGCGGCGCTGGAAAGACCGAGGATTACCGCCGCGACGAAAAGAAGATTGGCGATGGTGTCTCCGGAGGAGCGCGATTCGAAGATCGCCAAACCGACGAAAAGTTTCGTCGTGATCAGGACGATCAGGCTCAAAAGCCCGACCGCAATCATGAAAAGATCATGTTTTACCCGGACGTACCAATATCCGCCTCCCGCCATCACACAAAGAAAAAGCAATCCGATACCAGCATTTGTCGCCAGTAAGTCTCCATCCCGGAAGATATGTTCCTCGGAGAGGATCAAGGTTACGCACGCGAGGAGAAGAGCGCCAATGCAACGCGGAATCCAGCGCGAGCGAAGAAAGGGAAGTTCTTTTCTCGAAAAATGGCGCGACGCCGTCTCAAAAGCCGCCCAGACAAAGGCATGCGAGCAGAGAAAAAACAGGCGCATGTTTTGGGTAAAAAGAATCTGCCGCCAGTAAAACAAGGCCCAGAGCGTCGCGACGATCCAGAGGGTGAAAAACAGGCCGGATCGGCGGCTGAGCAGAAAGAGCGGAATGAGCCAGAGAGTCCAGGAGCGGAAAAGCTCCCACGCGTCGGCGCCCGTTTGGTAGACCTGACCATAGACGGCGAAAAGTACGCCGCCGAGGATTCCACAGAGCAAGAGACCGGCGTGTGTGAGCGAGCTGGAAAATCCGCGCAGAAAAGCCGGGAGCGCGGACGCGGCGATCAAGGTCCCGATGAGTCCGAATTTGGCGAAAGCCGGGATTTCCGTCCAGTTGAATGCGAAAAAACACACGAGCGCCGCCGCGAAGAACAAGAGGCTCGACTGCGTCGCGAGGAAGCGCCAGAAAAGCCCCCAGGCCAAACGCCACCGTGGCGCGTCAGCGGAAACGGGTGGCGGCATTTTACCTGTCGTTTCAAAAAACATTCCGATACCCCTCAAGAACCTGCCTGGGAAAACCAAACGCGGAATTCATCGGGCAACGGAACCGATTTTCCCGTCAGGCGGTCGATCCAGACCATTTTCATTTGACCTTCCGCGTACAGGAGTTCGACTCCTTGCAAGCGGATTTCGTAAAGAGTGAAAAAGCTGCTCCTGCCCGGAGACGCGCAATACATCCGGACTTCGACGACACCGGGATAGGCCATCTGCCGAAAGAACGAGCAGGACGAGTTGACGACGACCGGCCCTTTATCCGTCGTCAGCGCGCGAAACGCGGATTTGCTGATGAATTCGGCGCAGGCCTGCTCCATATAGCGAAAATAGACCGCGTTATTGACGTGGCGGTAGGCGTCCATGTCGCCCCAACGCATCGAAATCAGGCAGGTATGCGCGTGAATTTTCGGCATGGGATGGGTTGCATGAGCCGGATGAAAACTCAAAATAGATATCGTTTATAAATCGCCATCGACACGGAAACGAGTCGCGGACATGCCGGGGAACAGCGAAACGAGGTCGACACGCTCATCAGAGATTTGAAAAAACCGTGGGCCGAAAAACACCCTTTTGCCGATAAAATCTCCAGCTTCGCGAGCATCTTATGCGCTTTCGGCCGGCGAAGCCACTTTATAGACTTCGGAAAGCGTCGTTATTCCCGCGACGATTTTCATTGCGCCGGAAATCCGCAAAGGTTTCATCCCGGTACGGTAAGCCATGTCGCGAATTTTCTCGATATCGACGCCGTCGATGATCGCCTGTTTGATTTCCTTGGAAAGCAGAAGAATTTCATAAATTCCGATTCGGCCGCGATAGCCGGTCATACGGCAATCCAGGCAACCGACAGGGTGGTAGAACTGTGTCGGGCGATTGGCTTTCCAGGGTGAAACGAGATGATCCCAGAGCGTATCCTCTTCCTCCGTGATCGGGGCGGGCTTTTTGCAATTCGTGCATAGAACGCGCACAAGACGCTGCGCCATGACGCCCAAAAGGGTTGCGCTGATCAGATAGGGCGGCAACCCGAGATCGATCAGGCGCGCGATGGCGGACGGCGCATCATTGGTATGCAGGGTCGAAAGGACCAAATGGCCGGTCAACGCCGCCTGAATCGCAACATCCGCCGTTTCACGGTCCCGGATTTCGCCGACCATGATGATATCCGGATCCTGGCGCATCAGGGCGCGAACGCCCTGGGCAAAGTCGAGATTGATCGCGCTCTGGGTTTGCATCTGGTTGAACGCCGGTTCGACCATTTCGATCGGATCTTCGATCGTGCAGACATTGACCTCCGGCGTCGCCAAATGTTTCAGGGTCGAATAGAGCGTCGTCGTTTTTCCTGACCCCGTCGGCCCCGTCACGAGGATGATTCCGTTCGGGCTTTCCGACATCGCCTTCCAGCTGGCCTGATCGTCCGAGGAAAAGCCGAGGTCAGAAAAATTGCGCACCAGCACTTCGGGATCGAAAATACGCATGACGAGCTTTTCGCCGAAAGCGGTCGGCATTGTCGAGAGCCGCAACTCCGCCTCCAGCCCGTCGGCGGTACGTGTTTTGATCCGCCCGTCCTGCGGTCTCCGCTTCTCGACCAAGTCCATTCGCCCCAGGAGCTTGATGCGACTGACCATTGCGGTCATCACGCTCATCGGAACCTGATATATCTGGTGCAACACGCCGTCGATTCGAAAACGCACGACTCCGAACTCGCGCCGTGGTTCGATGTGGATATCACTGGCGCGTTGCTCGAAGGCATACAGCCACAGCCAATCGACGATATTGACGATATGTTGGTCGTTCGCGTCGAACTGCTTGTTACTGCGGCCCAACTCGACCAGCTGCTCGAACGAGGAGATTCCGCCGGAATCGCCTCCCTGCTGCGAAGCTTTCTTGACCGAACGCGCCAGATTGTAGAACTCGACCAGATAACGCGCGACATCCTGCGGGTTGGCGAACACGCGACGGATGTTTTTCTTGATGATCGACTTGATTTCCCTTTCCCAGTCGCGCAGAAAGGGTTCTATCGTTGCGACGACGACTTCTTCGGCGAAGACCTGTACCGGCAGGACGCCGAAACGCGTCGCATACGCGCTGGACATGACTTCGGTCACCGCGGTGAAATCGATCTTCAACGGGTCGATGTGGAAATACTCCAGGCCGATCCGACCTGCGAACCATTCGCTCAGGTACTCGAGCGTCAGTTCACGATTCGGCGGAACGAGGGATTTCCATTTTTGCTCGGAAATGACCGTCAGCGGATGATCCGTGACCCTTTTCAACCGGGATTCGGCAAGCAAAGCCTCCGCGCTCGACTTGCCGACCATGCCATCCTCTTCAAGATAACCGAGCGCTTCACCCAAGGTCAAACGGTGTTCGTTATGTACGGGTTCCCGAGGCTGTTTAGACATGAGAGATTTCTGAAAGAATCCTTCCAAAGCGGGAAAGAAAAAAAAGTGGGAAAAGAGAAATAATGGCAATACTATAGCATCGCGGCACGAAAACGGATAAGCGGTCATGAATGAGCATGAAAATGTACCGGCATGCCACCTTGCGTTTCGAAAAATCCAACATCTATTTCAATCGCCGTATACAAAAAACGCGCGATCGATACAATCCGCAGGACGCCGCCCAACGGGCGGATTTCGATCGAATGAGGGTTGCCATGAAAAAATCCATGTTTGCCGTGTTCTCCATCGCCTTTTTGCTCTCGATGGGCGCTTTCGCGCAATTGGGTCCCGCCGGTGTTCCGGGCGCGCCTGGACTCGCGCCCGACAATGAGGAAGCCGCGAGCGCGCCGGTCAAGCCCCGGCGCGCCTTGAAGGACTGCTCCAAATCCAAAAATATCAAGCAATGCAAAACCCAGCAGAAGGCTCGAAAAACCAAAAAAGCCAGACAGACAAAAAAAAGCCCGCAGGCGGCGGGAAAAACGCGGAGAAACGCCGTAAAACCGACGGATGATGAACGCAAAAACGCCTCCGGCACATGATCAGGCGCCGAAAATCCCCTCCCGCCAACGTCTTTTTTTTTCTTCGAACTTAAGAGTATAAGCCGGACTTGTCGATGGAAGAACGCAGGTCGCGTAAGCCTGTTCCGAAAACCATCGCTCGAATTTCCCCGACGTTTTTCCGTTGAAACAAACGCGTTTTATGCATGGCGCGGCTTTTCGCAAGACAGAAAAATCGTTCGGCTCCGCCGATGTGATCGCGGAGTCGAGCGCGCCTTCGCGCGCGCAGCGGCGATAAACGTCCCAGACGCCGATTCCATGCCGCAGCAAGCCGCGCCGCTTATCGGGGTAATCGAATTCGGTCAGCGCCTCACCCAAAAGATCGCTCATGATTCGCCAAAACTGGTTCTGCCGATGGGCATAGTAATTCCGCGCGGCAAGCGACGCGGGCGAAGGAAAGCTTCCGAGAATCAGCGTTTTTACGGCGGCATCGAGAATCGGCGGCAAGCCCTCCAGAAGAGTGTCGGGCGGAATGGGCCGAAGCGAAAAAAGCGGGAGACGAGAGCGATTTTTCACGGATTTCACGCGAATCGCCGGGAAACGACGGGATGCCTTCCCAGCAAGCGATTAGGCACGGTACGGCAATCCGCGGGGCAGGCGGACGCCCGAGTCGACCGTTTCACCGGAATTTTTCGCATTTTCGAACCAGT
>JAIRZC010000176.1 GCA_031267455.1 Accumulibacter sp.
ATCGCCGCGAACCCCTGGATCGCCTTGGCCGCCCAGAGCAGCGCGTCTTTCTGGCTGACGGCGAGATCGCCCGGCATGGACGCGCGCAAAAAATATATCCCCGCCATCAACGCGCCGCCCAGCAACAGAAGCAGGAGCGCGACGGTCAGGAGGGTGATCCCTCCCTCGCGTGGCGCCCGCCTGAACATCATTTGCCTGTCTTCGTTCATGACATTCACTATCTTCCTCCCGTCATGACTTGGCCGATCAGGTCATAAACCGGCAAAAGGAGCGCGACGATGACGAAGATGAAAAACGCGCCCGCGGCCAGGATGATCACGGGCTTGATGATCTCGGACAGCGACGCGATGACGTGCGTCAGCCGCCGCCGGTATTCCTGCGCCAGATGCTCAAGCTGTTCGTCCAGCGTTCCGGTATTCTCGCCCACCGCGATCATTCGAAGCGCCAGCGGCGGAAAGCGGTTCGTCGCGCGCATCGCCACGCTCAAGTGCTCGCCGCGTTCGACGACGCGCCGGATATTTCCGATGGCATCCCTGTAATATTCGTCGGTGGTCGCGCGCTCGAGGATGTCCAGGCTTTGCAGCATGTTCAGCCCGGCGCGAATGAGCAGCGCCAGGTGTTCGGTAAAGAAAGCCATTCCGGAGGTGCGCAGCAACAGGCCGCTGATCGGCAGTTTATGGCCGAGGACAAAAGCTTTGTTTCTGACTTTCCCGCTGAGACGGAACGCGAGAACGGGAAATAGGATCAGCAAGAGGAGCAAAAAGAAGCTCACCACGAAATTCGCGTGCATCCACTCCGAAAAACGCATCACGCCCACTGTAAGCGGCGGCATTTTCGCGTGAAATTGGCGAAACATGTTCGAGAGGCCCGGAATCACGTAATACATCCAGAATACGGCGGCGCCCAGGATCGAGATAAAGACGAAGGCCGGATAAATCAAGGCCCTGCGCGCGTCGCGTCCCATCGTCGCGATACGCTCCAGATGCATCGAGGCTTCCAGAAACATGCGATCGAGCGAACCGCTCTCATTGCCGATATCCACGAGATTGGAGACGATTTCCGGAAAAAGTTCCGCATGACGCGAAAACGCCTGACTGACGGTCGCGCCGCCTTCCAACTCTTCATGCAAAATATTGACCGCGGTCGCTATGCCGTTCCCCGAACCGAAATCTGTCTCATCGGCAAGGGTACGCAGTCCCTCGACGATCGATACGCCTCCGCGCATCATCAGCGACAGGTCGCGCATGAGGCCGCTCAAGTCCTCGTTCGTGACGGAGGGAGAAAAGAGACTGGCGAAAAAGCGGGCGATTCCGCGCAGCCAGGCAGGACAACGGAAGAGCGTCAGAACGATGGCTTTGTGCCGCCGCTCAAGCCAGAGTTGCGCCGAAAATTCGCGCTCGAACGCGAACTGCGATAAACCGGTTTTCGTCTTGCCGTCTGGCAAAAGCACGCGGTAGAAATATAATTGCGTGATCATTCGCCGAGGCTCCACCCAATGACGCGCCCGACTTCTTCCAACGTGGTCTGTCCATTCCGAACGCGCCATTTCGCCTGTTCGAGCATGCCTCTGAACCCGGATGTGACCGCTTTTTGATAAATGGCCTCGCGTCCCGCGTTGTCGGCGATCAGGTTCGACAAGGCCTGATTCAGTTCGAGTATTTCATAAACGGGCAGACGTCCGAAATAACCGCTGAATCCGCAAGCCTTGCAACCCGTTCCGCGCCGCGCGTTTATCTCGCCGTCCCCGAGACGTTGTCGTTCGGCCTCCGAAAGAATGACTTTCCTGCTGCAATGCGGGCAATTGCGGCGCAACAGGCGCTGGCTGATGACGGCGACGAGATTGTCCGCGATCGTTTGCGGCTCCAGCCCGAAAGGCCGCAAACGCGGCACGACGCCAAAGACATTGGGCGCATGCAGGGTCGAGAGAACGAGATGCCCCGTCGCGGCCGCTTCGACGGCGGCTTGCGCGGTCTCGGCGTCGCGGATTTCGCCAATCAGGATCACGTCGGGGTCGTGCCTCAGGAAATAACGCAAGGCGTTGCTGAAATCGTAACCCGTGCGCCGGTTGACTTCCGTCTGTGCCGATCCCGGAACGCGATACTCGATGGGGTCTTCCACGGTCAGGACATTGCTTTCGACCAGCGACTGAATCTGCAACGCGGCATGCATCGTCGTGCTTTTCCCGGATCCCGTCGGCCCCGTGATGAGCACCATGCCAGCGGGTTTTAGGAAAATTCGTTCGAGGCGATCGATGTCTTCCCTGAGAAAACCCAGTTGCTCCAGACTCGAAAGCTCGCTGCGCTCCGGCAAGAGGCGCAGAACGACGCGCTCGCCGAATTCGGTATACAGGATCGAAACGCGCACGGCGAAGGGTTGGTCGAGAATCGTGCTGTGAAAGCTCCCGTCCTGCGGACGCCGCTGCTCGGAGATATCCATCTCCGAAATCAATTTGATGTAGATGACGAGGCGTGACAACTGCGAAGGCAAGGCGACCATCGGACGCAAGACCCCGTCGATCCGGAAAAACAGGTGCAGACTGGTGGGAGACGGCATCAGATGGATATCCGTCGCGCGCTCATACACGGCCCAGTGCAGCAAATAATCAAGGAATTTGTCGAGGCTGACGGCATGATCGGCGTCGTCGGACAAACGGCGCATTTCCTGATTCACCAGAGCTTCGATCGAATGCTGCGTAAAATAAAAGCTCTCCCGGATATATTGCGTCACCCGTGTGAACGTGCCTTGCATGAACCGGCATTTCAGCCCGGTGCGGTGCATCGCCAGTTCGCTTACAGACGCTTCGTCGCCGTCGCCAAGAAGTATCTCCAGTTCGTTTTCGCTTCTTCGGATCGGCAAAAAACCGTTCAGCAGGCAGAGTTCGCGGTTGAAATGTTTCAGGACTTCGGGATCGGGAGGAGGAAAACTATCCGCCGCTATGTACGGAATCGATTTTCTCGCCGCCAACTCCCTGACGAGAATGTCTTCCTCCACCAGGCCGTAACGAATCAGCAAGACGCCAAAGCGCGAATTTTCGACACGCTGTTTCTGCAGGGCAAACTGGAATTGGCGCAACGACAGCAAACCACGCTCCATGAGGCGTTCTCCCAAGGGAGCGGATGGCCGTCGCGTCGATTTCTTTTCTTCGGTCATTTCTTTTTTCCGGTTCTGCATGCTGGCTTTACCTGAATATCCTGAATATCCGCTGTCACGGGCGGTCACTGCGACAGGCCGAACGCCTGGCGCACCGATTTGAGCCGCTCGGAATCCGGCAAACGGTTGGAGAAATCGGAAATGATTCTTCGCGCCTCGTCCACGCGGCCCGCCCTTGCTTCGAGAACGGCCAGGTTGATCGCGGAATTCGCGTCGTTGAAAAGCCTGTCGAGAATCTCCCGATAAATATCCCTTGCCGCTTCGTCCTCGCCACTGGACATCGCGAACCAGGCGCGCAGACGCAAGAGCGTCAGGCTCTTTTCCGGAAGAAGCAGTTCCAGCGTTTGAAGCGCTTCCTGCGCGCCGAGAAAATCCCTGTTCTTCAGCGCTTCATTGCACTTGCGCGTCAGACGTCTGATTTCCGCTTCGCTTGCCTTTTCCGGGCGGACCACATCATCCGGCTTTTTGGCGGCTTTCGGCGCAGGCCACGCGCCCGCCGCGTTTTTCTCGGCTCTCGCTTGCGCCCTTTCCACCTTCCCCCGCGTATCCGCCAACGCTTTTTCTTCGATCGCGCGCCTCGCGGCCAAGGCTTTTTCCTCGGCGGCTTTCCGCTGAGCGGCCCTGGCTTCCGCAAGGCGATGCGCCTTTTCCTCCGCCGCTTTCTTCGCCGCAAGCGCCTTTTCTTCAGCTTCTTTTTGCGTGGCAGCCCTGGCTTCCGCAAGGCGACGCGCCTTTTCCTCGGCGGCTTTCTTCGCCGCAAGCGCCTTTTCTTCGGCGGTTTTCCGCTGAGCGGCCTTCTTTTCCGCAAGAACGCGCTCTTTTTCCTCCGCCGCCTTCTTTGCCGCAAGCGCCTTTTTTTCAGCCTGTTTTTGCACCTCCACAGCGGATATTGCTCTCGCTACCACGTCTTCGCCTATGGCGGCCGCGGACAGAGTTGGCGAAGAAAAAACCGCCAAAAGAAGAAACGCGCAAGCCATCGGGCGCGCCGCAATCATCCGCTTCATAGCATTCTCACCCGAAGCACCAACACCAACTCGCGGCTCGAGTGCGTTTGGACTTCC
>JAIRZC010000269.1 GCA_031267455.1 Accumulibacter sp.
GAGGAAAAATCCTGGCAGGTTGGCGTTGGCGATACATCGAGATTTTTCCGGAAGCGCCCTCGCCAGGGCGTCAGCGACGGATCGATAGCTTTTTCCGTAGTCGATCCAGGGCATCCAGAGAACGGCGAGGAGTGCCCAGAAAAGCGTCAGACCGGCCATCCAATGCATGATGCAACGCATCGGCTGGCGCGGCGTCGTCGCGATCAGATACAGCCATGCCAAGGTGACGAGGGCCGCGAAAACACAGGCCAAGAGGTTAAAATGTCCGACGAAGCCAGGTTCGAGCCGGACAGCCTGTCGGGCTAGCCGCGCTGGCCAGCCGAAGACCAGTGCGTTCCAGATGATCCAGACGACAAGGGCCAGGAAGGTAAACATCACGACGCTGAACCAATCGAAGGCGTTTGCCGCGCCGCGTCGCATGCCGGCAAGACCGGGAACGGCAAGAAGAACGAGCGGCGGAAGAAACAGGAGCGCGAAAGAACTGTGCCGCGCGGCACAAAAACTCAGAACAACCAGGGTGGCAACGAATGAGAAGAGAGGCAGGGCAAATGCCTTGGTCAGGAGCAACCGACGTTTGATCCAGATTGCCCAGGCTGCAAGCGGGAGCGCCGGCCAAGCGTACCAGAGCAGCATTTTGAGGTAGCGCGCGCCGTTGGCCGCAAATCGATCACTGCCAAGAGTCATCGCGGAGAATTCGCTTCGCATGAATTGTTCGAAGAACCGCGGCTCTTCCATTTTGAGCGGGATCAGCCAGAGGGCGCACAGCGCCGAGGCAAAGCACAGCGCGGCGGTAAAACGCGACAAATCGCCGAGGCGATTTTCCGAAAAAACGAGGGAAAAGACGAAAAGCGGCGCAAGCGCCGCAAGCGGCAACAGGCCATCTGCCAGGAAAACCGTTGCAAGCGAAAAACCAAGGACAACGGTAGAGAGTGCCGGGCGACGCGGCATCAAGGCGATCGCCCAATACGCTGCCGCATGCGCCATCAGCGCCGCAAGCATCGGCTGGGCTTCGTGCGCGTGGTATAAAAATCCGATGCTGCCCGCGAGCGTCAGCGGAGCGACCGCCGAGAATTCCTTGCCATATGACTCGCGCGCGGCCAGCAGAATGAATTCCAGCGCAAAGACCGCGCAAAGACCGCTTGCGAGGCGAATGGCTTCGTGCGCGGGGAGCAACCAGGAAAAAACCGCGCCGAATCCGGCGGCTATCCAGTAATACAGCGGCGCGTCGGGGTAAGGTTGCCCAGCGAGGCGCGGGACGATCCAGCGACCATTTTCGAACATGTCGAACGCAACGCCAATCGCAACGGAGTCATCGGGTTTCCACGGATCGTGCCCGACCAAACCGACGAAGAGATACAGGGACAACAGGGCTGCCAGCGACCAGCCACTGGGCGGCAGGCTGATTCCTTTGAGCTTTTTCAGGTTCCACATGGCACGATCAGGCCCGATTTCCAAGGTAAACAAACAAAAAAGCAGCCGTCCGGCTGCCTTTTTTTCCGCCCGAAACTACACGATCAGGACGGCTTGTGAAACGCGCCGTATTTTCTGTTGAACTTTTCGACACGGCCCGCCGTATCAATGATCTTCTGCTTGCCCGTGTAGAACGGGTGGCAGGCGGCGCAGACTTCCACATGGAGCGGCTTGGCAATCGTCGAGCGGGTCTTGAAAATATTGCCGCACGAGCAGGTAACTTCAATTTCATTGTATTGTGGATGAATGTCGGGTTTCATCGGGTAAATTCCTGTAAACAAAATCGACCGGTCGATTTTCTGACCTCTTTCCAGAGAGCTTTGCATTATCTCTTTTTTCCATGAAAGAAGCAATGTATTTCCGTAGCGTTGCTGCGGGTCGCCCTGTCTCACGGGTTTTGCCTTGACAAAAAAACGCCCTGGGCTAGAATCAAACACAATGAGGTATCCGGGTGCTCCGGGTTTTTCACGAAACCGGAGAGAATAGGGAATCCCGTTGAAATCGGGAGCGAACCCATCGCTGTAAGTCCAGTCGCCGGTTTTTCCGACGGTTCTTTTTGCATTATCGGGTCACTGTCGTTTCGACGGGAAGGCCGCAAAGAGAGAAGACGAGCCAGAAGACCTGCCCGGATGTTTTTCGGCATCGGCCGCTACCCAGGGGATTTTTGGGTTGTCTGGCCGGTTTCTCCGTACCGATCAAGGAAAATGGGATCCCGGATCACAAAAGTGATCCGGGATTTTTTATGGCGGAAAAAAACGCGAACACTTTCACCCCTCTCGACAGGCTGACGGCGCCTTGTTCGACCCGGCGGCTTACCGCCCTTGTCGTGGCATCCTTCGCGGGTTTTCCCGTAATCAGTCCAGAAGCCCACGGATCGCCTCCGGGATATCCGGAACAGGAAGTTTTCGGATTTCGGCTTGTAAGTCAGGAAAGAAACGGCGACGGCGCCTATGTATCGACATTCCGCCTCGACGGCATCGGTGAAAATGGAACTAACGCCACGCCGCATATCGTCTATCGCGCCGCAGCCCGTCAAAGCCGCGCAGGCGCCAGAGGAACTTATACAACGCCGGAGTTCTACCGAAAACAAATCGGAACAGGCACGTCAAGCTTCAACATCCCGAGCGGTCGTTCCGAACAGATCGAGCTGTGGGCGAGAATCCGGCGCGGCGATACCTTCCATTATGCCCAGACGCTTTTCGCTGCCTTCGGGCAGTCGGGCCGTGGGCATGAAGACGCAGAAAGACTGGATTCACTGCCCGATTGGCCGACATTCCGACTTTCATCTGCCGAGACCTTTTACCGCGCTCAGACCGGGAGCGAACTGACTTTTCAGATTCAACCGATCCCCGTCGAGGTGAGTGTTTTTGAAAACCAAGTTCCGGTCGCCCGGCTGCCCGCGGACGGCGAAGGTTTTTACCGTTATACGCCCCCGCATGAGGTTTACCTTGCCAAGGCAGGCTTTTCCGCGAAAAAAGACGTGCTTATCGTCGCCGATCTTCCAGACGATAAAGGTCGGGTCAGCTTTTACCTTCCGGTTTTCCGAGCTTTCTACGGACAGGCCAATCTTTTGGGCGGTCTTATCGTCCTTTCGGGTAGCATGGCGTTTTCTCTGGCGCTGGTTTGGCTCCGGAGTAAAAAATTTCCATGGCAATGACGATGACTCGTACCCGTTATCTTTCCGGCGCTGAATCGAAACTCCAGGAAATCCGCTGGGGCTTTCAGCATTTGAGTTTCCTTGTCCTGATCTATGGGGGACGTTTTGGAATCCACCTGGGATCGGCTGTACCCTGCTTTGCCTGCCCTTTTGTTCCGGGTTGCGGCGGTTACTGCTATTTGATGGGACTTCAGGGCTATATCGGCTTTGGCATGAGGACGCTCTCGACGCCCGCCCTCTGGGCGGCTTTCGGTTGGATGGTGGTTTTCGTCATCCTCGTCGCCGTTTTCGGTAAGGCCTGGTGCGGATGGGCCTGTCCCTTCGGCTTGATCCAGGATTGGCTGAGCGCCATCAGGAAAAAGCTGGGTGTCCGGGAGCGGATCGTTTCGCCTGCGGCGCAAAAACATCTGACACGCCTCAGATATGCGCTTTTGCTCTATCTGGTTTTCACGCCCCCCTTGGTGACGGCTGGCGTCCTTCCGGAGGATTTTTATCTGGCTTTTTGCAATATCTGCCCGGGCAAGGCCTTACTTCCGCTTTTCGTCGGCGAAACAAAATATCTGGGACTGAATCCGGACAACGCAGTCACCCTTGGACTTTCCTTCACGTTACTCTTCATCACCGGCGGAACGCTTGTCGGGATGTTTTTCAAGGAGCGATTTTTCTGTCTCTTATGTCCGTTCCTCACACTGATTCATCTCCTGAAACCTCTGACAGCGTTGGGACTCGTCAAAACGCCAAACGCCTGTACGGGCTGTGGCAGTTGCGCGCACGCGTGTCCGATGGACATCGAGGCGCTCGAAGAAGACCGCGCCGATGTTCAGCACGATACGTGCATCCAATGTTGCCAGTGCATGAAAGCCTGCCCATCGCACGACGCTTTGAACCTTGATTTTTTCGGAGTACGAATCGTTTCGTCATCAAAAGGCGGAGCGTGATTACGACGCAGGACAGGCGATTTCGCCTTCTGCAAAGGGCGGCGCAAAAATGCGCCGCCGAGTCTGGAAATCTGCTCGATACCCTGCGGGGTCGTGAAGACTATCAGCCTGAGTTCGAGTATTTTTTGGATTTGATCAAGGAGCCAACCGCTGCGGCAACCGAAAGACGAAGCGGTCGGACGGCGATCCGCTTACTTTGCATCCAGGCTCCACTGGAACTCATTCATGCCGCGGGTTTCCAACCCTTTAGGGTTTTCAGTGGTTCACACGCGGCATCCGCCCTCGCCACACAGGGAATTCCTGCCTTGGTCTGCCCGCTTTTGCGCGCCGTTTTGGGTGAAATGGCTCTCGACAAGGCAAATTTGTCCGGCCATCCCTGGATTTTGCCAACGACCTGCGACTGGGTGGTAAAACTTCCTGAAATGTCGGCTCTGACCGGATTGCCCTCCTTGCCGGAATTTCACTGGATGGAATTGCCGCGCTTGAAAAACGACGGAAACAGCCGAAAACGGTGGATGGACGAAATCTGGCGGTTAAAGGACTTTCTGGAAAAGACATCCAGGCATGCCGTGACGCGTACCGCGCTCTTGGCGTCGATAGAAGCGTACGGACGCGCCGCGGACGCTTTCCAGAAACTGAAGACTTCACGCGCCTCGGGACGACTCTCCCCGGTCTGGTTTCTGCTTGTCGGAAACGCTTTCTTTCTCGACGCCGTTGAAAATTGGACGGAGCAAGTGAACCGCCTGGAGAAGGCGCTTTTTGCCCCTCGCGTCGGGCAAAACCGCCACGCTCGAATTTTTCTGGCCGGCTCACCCCTCGTTTTCCCTAATTTCAAGCTACCTTTTCTGTTCGAGGAAGCGGGGCTTTGGGTCGTCGCCGATGATCTGTGCTCCTCGGAACGCCTTTTCCCAGGAAAAACCTTCATCGCCGACACCTCGGTTTTCGGCATGCTTTCAACGCTGGCAGGCCGCTATCATCAGGGTTGTCTCTGCCCGATTTTCGCCGACAATGATCGGCGAATCAACAATATCCTGGGACGGCGTCCCGAAGCCGACTTCAGGGGCGTCGTCTTCGAAGTTTTGAAAGGCTGCCACCCCTACGATCTCGAAAGTTTCACCCTGGAGAAAGGATTGAAAGCGCAAGACCTGAAGTTCATCCGTCTGGAGACTGATTATTCCCCGGAAGATACGCGAAATCTCCTGACCCGACTGGAAGCTTATCGGGCAACGCTGGAGGAAGCATGACATGGATTTGAAAATCGGCCTGGACATCGGAAGCACCGCGATAAAAGTGGTTTTCACGGACGGCGACAATATCCTTTGGCGCGGTCAATCGGCGACGCGCCCCGGTCAGGAAAGCGTCAGCCGCGCGCTGATGGGGAACGGCCTGGCGGAGCTTGGTTTGGCGGGAGAGGCCATCGTCAACGTGTCGGTTACGGGCTATGGAAAAAAACTCTTTGGCCGCCCCGGCGCGGTCGCGGACGAAATCAGCGCCAACGCCGCCGGGCTGTTCCGCTTGAGCGGTGGCAAGGCCGGGATGATCGTCAATATCGGCGGTCAAGACATGAAAGTCATCTTTCTGGACGCGCGGGGACGTTTGAGCGATTTCAGGATGAACGACAAGTGCGCCGCCGGTACCGGGCGGTTTTTCGAATTGGCCGCGCGCATCCTGGACACATCGCTCGAAGATTTCGGCGAATTGAGCCGACGGGCAGGGAAAACTTTGGAACTCAACAGTACATGCGCGGTTTTCGCCGAAAGCGAGATTGTCTCGCTTTTGGCCTCGGGAACGCCGAGGGAGGAAATCATCAAGGCATTGCATGCGTCGATCGCGCGACGCGCGTCCGCGCTGATTGGAAAGGAGATGAATCATCCGATTTGGCTCGACGGCGGCCCGGCTCAGAATCCCGGTTTGGTCGAAGCGCTTGAAGACGAATTGCTGACGGAGGTACTGGTCTTGGAACACCCCCAATACACAGTCGCCTACGGCGCGATTCTGGTGGCCCGCTGAACTTGAATAACCCATCCTTTCCTCACCCCACTCTAACGGGGACATGCCCAAAGCGCGGCATCGAAGATATCAAACGCCAAGATAGGCGGCGCGGATTCCCGGCTTTCGCAATAAATCCCTGGCCGGCCCTTCGGCGATGATTTCTCCCGTGTCGAGCACATAGCCTCTGTCCGCGACCTGGAGGGCCAGACGCGCGTTCTGCTCCACGACGACGATCGTCAAGCCGTCGGCATTGAGCTTTTTCAGCGTACGGAACATGTCGTACATGATCAGCGGCGCGAGCCCCATAGAAGGTTCGTCAAGAAGCAGGATCGAGCATTTCGTCATGAGCGCGCGCGCCACGGCAAGCATTTGCTGCTCTCCGCCAGAAAGCGTGTCACTGCGTTGCTTTACGCGCTCGGAAAGGCGCGGGAAAATGTCGAAAATATGGTCGACGTCCTTGTCGATATTTTCGTTTTTTCTCGACCACGCGGCCAACTGAAGATTTTCCATGACCGTGAGGTTACCGAAAATATGGCGGCCTTCCGGAACAAGCGTCATCTTGAGGTCGGAAACGACGCTGTGCGCACTCATCCCGAGAATGGAAGCGCCGTCGAATTCGATGTCGCCCGCCGTAACGAGCGCGGATTCCGGCGGCTTCAGGCGCATGAGCGCTTTCAACGTCGTCGATTTCCCCGCGCCGTTCGCGCCAATCAGCGTAACGATTT
>JAIRZC010000004.1 GCA_031267455.1 Accumulibacter sp.
TACCGTCTCGAAGAGACGAAACAATGCTTGGCAAACGGATTTCGGCAAGCGTCGCCTGGAATCATCGGGCGGATGAAAATCCGCTCGATGCCCGCTGGCGCGGGCACACCCCTTGTAGCGGTTGCGGAATTCGTTGTTGTCAAAAAACGCCGGGGGGACCAGAACGGCTTTCATGCGGCCGCCTCCGCCTGGGGTTTTGCAATGCGATCGAGATGAATGAAGACGGGATGTTCCGACTGCTGCCAGTCCTTGCGCGCGGCATAGCTCTCGTCGATGACTTCGTCCGGCTCAATGACCCAGACGCCGGAGAGATCGACGTCGCCCAGGCGTTCGCGCAGTCTGGCGTAGTGATCGAGAAAAAGCGGACCGCTGACATGGCAGTGCACCGGCTTTCCCTTGATCTGCACTTGGCGCCCATCGCCATGAAACAAAAGAACGGCGACGCAGCGCTCGAACCACAGCGAAGCCGTCAGGTTCCGTTGGCTGGCGGACGCCTCCAGTATTTCCAGCAGATGGATCGTTCCATCACTCGCGGCGTGCAGCGATTTCTTGACGACGGCATGCGGATTGCCCTTGGCGTCAACGGTCGCCAGCACCTTGACCGTCTCCGGATCGTTGATGAGTTCGATGGTCTCTGCGGAAAGAATCGCGTTCATGTCGGTCACCTTTTTTATTCCGCTCATTGCAGGCGGGCGAGGTCGCTGTCCGGGTGGTTGCCGCAACGGCGGTAATCGTCGAAATCGACGCGGAGCCCGTGTCTTACGCGCGCATCCTGAAGCCCCTGCGCCAACCGGATGAAATAATCGAGCGAAGGCGCTTTCTGCCCGCGAAAGGCGGAACCGGGGCGCGGAACCCAGACGATATAAACCGTCGTGACGCCGCGCTCGGCAAGGTAATCGACTTCCGCGAGCGTTGAATCGAGCGCGTCCTTCTCGGACTTGAAACCGTGAGGTTTGGCCAGCTCGACGCCGCCGACCAGACCAGTGCCGACGTTACCGCGTCCGAAAATATCGACGGCGCGAATCAGGCGGTCCCGCCACGCCTTGTAGCCGACCCATTTCGCCTTGCCTGGGCATATCCAATTGAATTGTTCCTCGCCCAGAACTTCCAGATCGCTGGTATAGCTCGACAAGCCGGTCTGTTCGTACAAGCGGGCAAGCTGTTCTTCGTCGAAGGCGGAAGCGATCAACTGGCTCGGGAATTTTTTCGTCCTGAAATTCTCGCCGATCGCCTGGAGCAGTTCGACGTAAAAATCGACCTCACGGTCAAAAAGGCGCGCGCCTTTGATGACCGAACCCGCAGTCAGGCATATGTTCGTAAACCGGCCGGGTTCCTTGATGGCCTCGGCGATGGTTTCCCGCACGTCCTCCGGGCGCAGGCGCCCCGGCACGCCGAGTTCCTTGTGCTGCTGCTTGGTGTGCGTAACGATGTCGCAGAAACGGCAACCCTGATCCTCGGTCCAGAAATAGCAAAAACTCGATTGGAATACATTGAGCCGTTGCGGCCTGGCGGTCACGATATGGCTCATCGGCTGGCCGGAACGCGTCGTTTTGCCGTAATACGCCGGTTTCGGCCACAGCTCGACAGGCTCGACGATTTCGCCCCGGTCGATGAGGACGAAATGCCCATTGATGTAATCGACGACATAGGGGTCCTGCTCCGCCGGCGTCGGATCGGTCAGAATCGTCGTCCCGTCGCGCAGCAGCAGGGATTCCGGCAGCGGCTTGATTTCGCCGTCGCGCGACCCGAAAATATAAGGACTGCGAAGCTGATGGCGTTCCGGATTGATGGCGCGTTGCGCGTGTTCGGTGTAATCGACGCCGCGCCGCTGAACGTCGATCTTGAGCGCGATGAGGCGCGGGAAATCCGGATGCTCGGCAAGCACTTCGTCAAAGAACGGTTCATCTCGGTAATTCGCTTTTGCAAGGGCAACCATCTTCGCCTCCAAGATTGAATGCTCGCGAATTATCGATGCGCTCATCCGGCATGGAAACGATTTGTTTCTGATTTGTTAATCAGAATTTCAACTATCGCTGCGCAGGAATCATTGGCGACGAATTCAACAATTCCAATGGATATGAGCGCGATTATTACGAGCGCCTGCCCTCGCCGGCGAGTTTTTCGCGCACGTTTGCCAGATTGCAATGCAGAAGAGGCCACGAAACCCGATGGGAAGACTGCATCGTGGAGATTTTGCTGGTGAAACACGCGGTGCGACAAATACCGTGACGATGCCGCTCCAATTCGCAAAGCCCGCGTGGCGCCATGCTAGAATGTGCCCTTCGCACAGAGAAGCCTGCTCGATCATCGGCAGGGCGGGAAAACCAGGATACGCCCGCCGGATTGGAAGCCAGGGCAAGCCTCTGGCTTTTTTCATTTCCGGGGTTGCAAGATGCCGGTCATTACATTGCCTGATGGTTCCCGGCGGGAGTTCGATCATCCCGTCACGGTCGCTGAAGTCGCTCAAAATATCGGTTCCGGCCTGGCGAAGGCCGCCGTGGCCGGCAAAGTCAACGGCAGGCTCGTCGACCTTGACTGTGTCGTCGAGTCCGACGCTTCGCTCGCCATTGTCACGAACAAGGACGCCGAGGGCGTCGACGTCATCCGCCATTCGACGGCGCATCTGATGGCCTACGCGGTCAAGGAGCTGTTCCCCGAGGCGCAAGTGACGATCGGCCCGGTCATCGAAAACGGCTTTTACTACGA
>JAIRZC010000040.1 GCA_031267455.1 Accumulibacter sp.
TCATTCCCCGCGATCCTCATTCCACGTCATCCTCATCTTCGATTTCATCCCCGAGGTCTTCACGCGCAAAAGGGATTTCGCGAATGCCTTCGGAAAATTCCCCGCGCGCGTCCCGGACATCGTCCTTCGCCTCCCGATTTTCGATCGCGCGAAGGCCGGCTTCTTCGATCAGTTGCCGCATGTCTCCCGGCAAGGCGGCCGTCCATCGCATTGTTTTCCCGGTTTCCGGATGGTTCAGAGCGAGCTGGAAAGCGTGAAGCGCCTGGCGCGGAAAGGCCGGACCGGCGGGAATGCGTCCGGCGACTGCCCCATAGACCGGGTCGCCGACCAGCGGATGGCCGATGTGCGCCATGTGAACGCGAATCTGGTGCGTCCGACCCGTCTCGAGCGAGCACTCGACCAGCGAACAGCCGGAGAAACACTCAATGACACGGTAATGCGTTCGCGCCGCTTTCCCCAACGGCCTCACCGCCATCCGCGTCCGAAGGACAGGATGACGCCCGATCGGCGCGTCGACCGTCCCGTCCGACACGATTTTGCCGCGAACGAGCGCCGTGTAAAGACGCCTGACCGTATGCGCCTGAAGCTGGCGGACGAGATCGGTCTGGGCCGTGAGTGTTTTCGCGACGACCATCAGCCCGCTCGTATCCTTGTCGAGGCGGTGCACGATCCCGGCGCGCGGAAGGGCTTTGAGCGAGGGCCAATGAAAAAGCAAGGCATTGAGCAGAGTTCCGCTCCAATTCCCGCTGCCGGGATGCACGACGAGCGCCGGCGGCTTGTCGAGAACGATCAGCGAGCCGTCTTCGTAAACGATGTCGAGCGCGATCGCTTCCGGCGCTTCGGAAAAAAGGCGCGCGTCGGGCGCTTCGAGAACGACGAGCGTCTCCCCGCCCCAGAGTTTTTTCCGCGTCTCCCGCACCGTCGCGCCATCGACGGAAACGCGGCCTTCCCTGATCCAGTCTTGCAAGCGTCCGCGCGAATGCCGCGACCGCAGCGCCGCGAGCGCCTGGTCGAGGCGCTTGCCGGCCCACTCGGCGCCAACGGTCAATTCAACCCGTTCGGGCGAAGCCTTTGCGTTATAATCAGAGGACACGGTGGTTTTTGGCCTGCTTCAGGCAAGGCGCTCTTCCCTGCGGATATTTCATCATGCGTAGTTTAGCGGCAATCGCGTCATTTTCTCTTCTCTTACTGCTTCCCGGTTGCGCGTTCTTCAGCCAGACGCGCGACGAAACGAGCGCATGGTCGGCCAACCGGCTTTACACCGAGGCCAAGGAAGCGATGATGGACGGCGCTTATGACCAAGCGATCAAATATTACGAAACGCTCGAAGCGCGCTATCCCTATGGTCGATTCGCCCAGCAGGCGCAGATCGACATCGCTTACGCCTACTGGAAGTCGAACGAACGCGCCTCGGCGCTCGCCGCATGCGACCGTTTCGTCAAGCTTCACCCGAATCACCCGAATGTCGACTACGTCTATTACCTGCGGGGACTCATCAATTTCAACGAGGACCAGGGCATCCTCGGCTTCATCAGCCGGCAGGACATGACCGAGCGCGACCCGAAAGGCGCGCGCGACGCCTTCGAGGCTTTTCGCGAGCTCGTCACGCGCTTTCCAGACAGCAAATACACGCCCGACTCGATCCAGCGCATGAAATACCTGGTCAACGCGCTCGCCCTTCTGGAAATCCACGTGGCCCGCTATTACCTGCGGCGCGAAGCCTACCTCGCCGCGGTCAACCGCGCCCAGTACGCCATCAACCACTATTCCGGCGCGCCCGCGATCGAAGAAGCCCTGTTCATCATGATCCAGGCTTACGACAGACTCGGGATGAACGATCTTCGCGATGACAGCGAACGGGTCATGAAAAAGAATTTTCCGAAGAGTGAATATTACGTCCGTGGGCTGGAAAACCCAAAAGCCCCTTGGTGGCAACTCTGGTAGCTTCGAGGAAGCCGCCGAATGTCACGCAAGAAACACTTGCCGGAGGTTTATAACGAAGAAGAAATAAACGCCGTGGAGGCGCACATCGACGCGCATTTCGGTGAAGTCCAAAACGTGTTCCATGAAATCGTCTCGCCGGATATTCATGTGGATATCTGTATCGTCGAGCCTTCGCCGGAGCACAGGCATTACACGCTGATAACGATGGGAATGGGCGCGCACCGCATGAATGTGCCCAAGAAATTGCGCAAAAACAAACTCGATCGCGCGGAAATCCTGGTCGCCCTGCCGCCGGATTGGGAAATTCACGACAACGACGAAAAATGGTACTGGCCGTTGCGTTGGCTGAAGATTTTGGCGCGTCTTCCGGGGGAACAGGATACCTGGCTGGGTTATGGCCATACCGTGCCGAACGGTGAGCCTTTCGCCGAAAACACGGAACTTTGCGGCGTAATGCTCACCATGCCCTATTTTTTCGGCGAGGAATCCGCCGTCTGCCCGTTGCCGAACGGGGACGAAATCAACTTCTACCAAATGCTGCCGCTGTACGAAAATGAGATGAATTTCAAGATCAGGAACGACGCGGAGGCGCTGGAGAAACGTTTCGCCGATGATTTCGATCTGGTAGTGGATGTCGCCCGGGAAAATCTCCTCGGCAACGAGGATTCCTGATTATCGAAGCCAGCCCTGCCCGCCCGGAAAATCCTCTCAGGAAGCGATGGGGATGGGCTACGGTATTCTGCTTGATACTTGCATCGGGCACAATGCCCGCACGAAACGAGATGAAATGCGCAGGGTATTTCCCCTGATCACTCGTCTGACGAGTTGTAAAGGACGGGCATCGCGCCGGGAGTTTTGGTCGGCACTGCTGATTTATCTTGTTGCTTGTTTTATCTTTTTCATTATTTGTTTTTCGTATTTTCGGGAGCCAATGCCAACGCTTCTTGTTGGAGCTTTGTTTCTTCTGATATTTACTCCCGTAGTATGTCTTTCTACTTTTATCCGTCGGCTCCATGACCTGGATAAAAGCGGTCATTACCTCTGGATACCTGCCGCAGCGGCTTTTGCCGCAGCTTTTGCCGTGACGAAGGAAGCCTTGGCGTCGTTTCTCGTTCTCTTTCCGATAATGGTTTATCTCGGATATTCCCCCGGAACGAGCGGGCCAAACCGTTTTGACGGAAATGCGAATAACAAAAAATACAGTTTTTTATACCTTTTATACTTTTTGTATTTTTTCTGCTTTCTTATCTTGGGATCAGCGGCTGTCCACGAGATGACCGATATCCCCGCTTCCAAAAAATCACACTTCTATCGATTGTGTCCAAGAAAACGGGATGGCCCGTGTTTGATCTGGGGCGCACGTATTTGGACAAAGCAGATTTTTCCCCAAGCGGTCGAACTATTCCTGAAAGCCTGTGATGGCGGGACGCCGAGGGCCGCGGCGCGGTGGTCAACCTGTACAGGGTGACGAGAGAGGTGTCCCTCAAGATTCGTTCATTGGTTTTCGAACCGTTTCGACACAGCGCCCGAAAAAAAAATGTTGTTCCAGTAAAATTTAGCGAGAAGGCATCTTCAACAAAATATGCCCTTGTTATTCATCGGCCCATACAGCTTGCGAGCCATGATTTCACATCGATTCAATGAATTTGACTCTTTCATACCTACCGAGTCAAGGCAACAACTTATTTTTTTACTAAATCAACACGGCCTGCGGTTCCAAATATTCCTCCAGTCCATAACTTCCGAACTCCCTGCCGATGCCGGACTGTTTGAAACCACCTGCGGGTATGCCCGCCTCGTCAAGTAAATCAAAAGTTTTGTTGACCATCACGGCTCCGGCCTCAATGCGTTCGGCAATGTCACGCCCACGCGACAAGTCGGATGTGCTAACCCAGCCCTGAAGACCGTATATTGTATCGTTGGCGATACGGATAGCGTCTTCTTCCGTCTTATACGCGATAACGCACAGCACAGGCCCGAAAATTTCTTCGCGAGCTATTGTCATGTCATTATCGACATTGACGAATATGGTCGGCTTCACAAACCAGCCGGATTCTAAGCCCTGCGGATACCCTTTGCCGCCCGCCAGCAAATCAGCGCCTTCGGAAATACCCATTTGAATGTACTCCTGGACGCGGCTGTACTGCTTTTCGTTCACCACCGGGCCGATGGCCGTACCTTCCTCCTGAGGATTCCCCACCTTCCAGGCAGGCAATGCCCGCAGGAGCGCGTTTTTCATCTCCTCCAGACGATGCGCGGGAACCAGCAAACGGCTACCCGCGATGCAAGCCTGCCCATTATTACGGAAAGCGGCCTCAAGCGCGAAAACGGCGGCTTTGTCAAAGTCTGCATCGTCAAGAACGATATGCGGCGACTTGCCACCCAGTTCCAGAGTTACACGCTTGACGGTATCCGCCGCCCCGCGCATGACGGCCTTGCCCACGGCTGTCGAGCCGGTAAAGGAAATTTTGGATATATCCGGGTGGCGCGCAAGCTCGGTTCCGACGACATCCCCGCGTCCGTTCACCATATTTATGACCCCGGCTGGAAGACTGGCTTCGTGAATGCACTCGGCCAGAATCCGTGTTTGAATGGCGCTAAGTTCGCTCGGCTTCGCCACCACGGTACATCCTGCAGCAATGGCCGGGGCCAATTTGTTGCAAACCATGAAAATTGCCGAATTCCAGGGAGTAATCACACCGGCCACGCCGACCGGCTTCATGGTCACTCTGGCTTGCCCCACTGGCCTGGAAAACTCGTAGGTTTCCAAGGTCTTTTTCATGTTCAGAAAGACCTTGGCCGCGCCTTGAATGGAAAATTTGTTATGTAGCGGAACACCTCCGTATTCCTCCGTTCTTACAGCGATATGCTCCGCTTCCCGCGCCAGAATGGCATCGTGCAGCCGTTGCAGAAATTCGGCGCGTTCGGCAATCGAAGTCCGGGAAAAGGCGGCGAAGGCTTCTTTTCCCGCCTGTATCGCGGCGCGAGCGTCTTCCTTGTCTCCAAGAGTAACCCGGCCAATGAGGCTTTTATTTGCGGGGCTAATCAAATCCATCGTTTCCGTGCCATGAGACTTCGTGAAACCGCCATTGATGTAATGTTGGGTAATATGTCTCATTGTATTTCTCCATGAATTTGGTTTATGCGTTCCGCGCCCGTATCCGGTCAGTCAAAAGGCTCTAAAGTCGGAAAGACCCAGCGGGACAAAGGCACGAAGCTCATGGTCATTACAGACGCTTCGGGTCTTTCACTTGCCGCGCAAACTTCTGCTTCGTCCTATGAAGTCCCCCTTATCGAAGCAACGTTCGCTGAAACCGTCGACGTGGGATAACCCCGACGACTTGAGATATCGTGTCTACGACAGTGATCCGCTCGATCAGCAACCAGCGGCCTAAGGTTTCGAACCGGAGCGCTTTACCGCCTTCGCCCATCCGCCCTCTCAACGATCCTGATGCGATTATGAAACGAATTCTAGACAACATCCACAGGAAAGGATGTCTTCTACACGGTTCTTCTCTTCAAGGGGAAGAAGGTTTGCAAGGCTGTTGCTGTTGCCGCTGCCCAAGGTATACTTTTGCCTTTGACGAAAGGCAATACAACGTAGAATAATATTACAAAGTTTAACGGGATGGGCGTAATTACGCCTGCGGGTACATGAAAATATGCCATTACAGATGTTCCCGAGCGCGAACCGGGAACCCATCTTACGATACAAGGCATGTGAGCCTGATATACAAAGCAAGAAGTGTCGCAGGTCGAACGACCCGGATGCTTGGAGTGAGCGTGGCAAATCACAACAAGAAATGTTTCTGTACCCCTTTTGCTGCTTTTTATCGTTGTTGTTTCAACCCATCAGGAGAGGAATAAAATGCTCAGGAAAGCCACAATCATTACCATGGCTGCTTTATTCTTATCGGGCTGCGCGTCGGTTCCGATGGAAGACCGAGCTCTTTCGGATCAGGCAAAGCTTTTTGCTTCTCCGCCTGAAGGACAATCGGGGCTTTATATTTACCGGGACAGCGTCATGGGTGGAGCGCTAAAAAAGGATATTTGGGTGGATGGGGAGTGCGTCGGAGAGTCTGCGCCAAACGTGTTCTTCTACAAGGCTGTAACTGGTGACAAAGAACACATCATTTCCACCGAGTCCGAGTTTTCTCCAAATAACCTCAGGCTGTTCACAAAAAGTCAAATCAACTACTTTATCCGTCAGTACATCAAAATGGGCGTATTTGTTGGTGGAGCCGGCTTGGAGGCCGTAGAAGCAGCAGAAGGCGAGAATGCCGTAAGGGGCCTGCCTCTGGCTCGAAGCGGAAACTGCAGCAAATAGCACGACAATAAACAACACCGCGCCAAGGGCGCGGGGTATTGGAAAAGGCGCAAGTGCCGCGTCTTTTGCCGCAACGAAGGAAACCTTGACGTCGTCTCTCGTTCTCTTTCCGATAATGGTTTATCTCGGATCTTCCTCCGGAACGAGCGGGCCAAACCGTTTTGACGGAAATGCGAATAAGAAAAAATACAGCTTTTTATACCTTTCATACTTTCTGTATTTTTTCTGCTTTCTTATCTTGGGATCGGCGGCTGCCATGGAATGACCGATATCCCCGCTCCCCAAAAATCACACTTCTACCGATTGTGCCCAAGAAAACGGGATGGCCCGTGTTTTGACCTGGGGCGCACGTATTTGGACGAAGCAGATTTTTCCCCAAGCGGTCGAACTATTCCAGAAAGCCTGTGATGGCGGGACGCCGAGGGTCGCGGCGCGTTGGGCAAGCTGTACGGGGGTGGCGAGGATGCAAGAAAAGACACGGGCGCTCCCGGATTTTGGAGAGCATGTAAATGAGCTTCAGAACCGGGTATAAACGAAAAAATGCTCCTGTTGCGCCCGGGCATTTCCACAAAGTGGCGCCTGTCTCAAACGAGAGGCCGCGCGATGAAAAAGAGTTGACACACTTCGACAATGACCGATACATTTCAATACATTTACACACATGGGAGAAAACATGAACTACCGCGTCAAACTGATCCTCGGTCTATCGTCTCTGTTTTTGCTCGGAGGTGCGCCACCAGCCGCAGCGTCCTCGACATTGCTTTGCCGGTCACTCGCGCGACACCGCAAACGCCGGGCAAGGAGGTTCTCATCGTCTCGGTCGCCGACCGCCGCGTGTTTGAAGTCGCCCCCGAATCGCCCAGCATCCCCTCGCTCGACCCCAAGGAACTCCAAAGTAGCGCGGTCAAGTCGCGCGCCGTCGGGCGCAAGAGAAACACCTATGGAAAAGCGCTCGGCGACATTCTCCTGAAGGAAGGCCGTACCGTCGAAACGCTGGTGGCGGAGTCGATCCGGCAGGCGTTCGCGGAAAAAGGCTACAAGATAATCGACCGCAAGGAAGACGCTTCCCAAAAAACCTTGCGTGTCGAAGCGTTCGTGGACAAATTCTGGTCGTGGATGAATCCCGGATTCTGGGCAATCACCCTGAGCACGGAGATAACGACCGATCTTTCCATCCACTCGCCCAAGCGGGGCAAATCGATAACGGTCACGGTTCAGGCGTCCGAGAACTACCAAACCGCGTTGGATGAGAACTGGACGGAGGTGATCAACAAGGCGTTGCGCGCCTACGTCGAGGAACTGAAGGCGCGGCTGGAGTAAGAGTTGAAGCGGCCCCCGCTCATCTTTACCGCCGTAGAATGAACGCCCTGAATGAGGTATCGAATGTTGCCATTGTGGACTATCGATAAGTCGTTCAGGGCCGAACAAACAAGGATCGCGCCCCGAAACCGTCGCTTCGGAAATGACGGGCTGTCTTCCCGAAGGCCCAATCCGGGAAGTGGCCGGAAGCGGATCAAGCCTTCAGCCGTCCGGTTCGCCCATGTCCTCGGGAGCAAAATCCGCGCAGGCCGGAAACTCTTCCGATCCGCCTTCGAAATACGCGAGAGAGGAATCCAGCCACAATTCGATCTCGTCGAAAGAATCGCGCGGCTCGCCCGTCTCCGGGTAAATGAGCAGAAACGCGCACGCGCCGTTCAAGGAAAAGGCAGGGCGGTATCGATGATGTCATCGTTGTCTTTTAAACCGTAGAACGGCTCACACGCCACCGCTGGCGTGACGGTATTCTTTCTGGAAGCCGGACGTCGTATCGGGCCTCGAACGCCGTGCCTCCTTTTCGGCGAGCTTCGGCGCGAATATGTGTTTATGGAAATCCGAGCCGAATATCCCGTACCGCGAATCCGTTTTTTCAAACCGTTTCAACTTTTTTCAATCGCTTCGAGCCGCACCATCTCGAGCTCTCATTCATGCGTTTTATCGTCCAGAGTAGGTAATGCGCGGCTATGGCATAAACACCGGCAATGGCAAAATTGGCGACGTAAAACAGCGCCAGCGGGCGTCCCGGCTCCCAGAAGTCGAATGCGAATCCCAGAAACAGCTTCGCCCCCATGGCCCGATCACAGGATGCCCAAACGCCGCCTAGAACCACGAGAAGCACCGCCAGTTTCGATCCAATGCTCGCGGAACGACTTTGCCAATCGCCTCCGGTCGCTCTGCGGAAGGCTCCCATGATCGTCTCCCAGTGCAAACCCGTGTGTATGCCAATGAATATCAGACTCCAGTATGCCGACACACTGTGTAGCCGACGCGGGGTTTCACCTTCAAAGTATCGGGAAAACCCGAATATGTGCCTGGAGTTCATGATCCCTGTCACGCACAAAAGGATCACGGATACCAACAAAACCATGTTCGTCATGGTATTTAGAATGCGCCGCGCGCCATAACGCCCCAGAAACAGGGCTTTGCACCATCTCCAGTTGATCGCGAGGTGCAGCCCGAGCAACACGGCGAAGCCGACCCCAATCCACTCATGCGGCGCGCGTCCCGTTGCCCTGAAGGCAAGACCCGAGACGAACGACACGGCCATGAGCGCATCGAGGCATAGCCTCGCCGTCAAAGGAAACGGGAACACCTCACCCTCTGAGGCCTATTTTGCTCAACCAGCCGTCAATGTCGCTGGAAAGAGAGCTGCCACCCGCCCTCGGCACACTCAGCCCCTCCGTCACAGTGGCATTGGGACTCAATCTTTTGATGTCGCTCACACTACGGCCAATACCACCTCCGCCATGACTGCAAAACGGCGCGATGGTCTTCCCGGAAAAATCATTTTGCTCAAGCAGCGTGTAGAAATGCATGGGAATGCTTCCCCACCAAATAGGGTAACCAAGATAGATCACGTCATACTGCGCAAGGTTTGGCAACGTCGTTTTCAATTCGGGCCTCGCGTTTTGCTCCTGATCCCTTTTTGCTTCATCTGTACAGGTGTTGTAGTTTCGGGAATAGGGTTTGACCAAATCCAGTTCAACCATATCTCCGCCGACTTTCTGGCTGATCTGGGTGGCAATGATTTTTGTATTCCCCGACCAGGAATAATAAAGGACGAGCGCCTTGCCTCGAGAAGACTGCGCCGCGATGGCTTCGTCGGAAAGGGATGCCCCGCCGATGATTGCGGCGCCCGACAACATGGAAAATACGAAATTTCGACGTGTTGTTTTCATATGCGATTCTCCGTTTACGATTGGTCCAGGCTTTTTGATGCCATGTGGAATGAGAATGAACTGGCCGGCAACATCGGCAACAAAACGAGCTTTTTCATGGGAACCCCCACACATCAGTCGGCCAATGTGGCCACGTCGATCACGAAGCGGTATCTGATGTCGCTTTTCAGCATCCGCTCGTAGGCCTCATTGATCTGGTCGGCCCGAATCAGTTCGATGTCGGCGACGATACCGTTCCGGGCACAGAAATCGAGCATTTCCTGTGTTTCTGGAATTCCGCCGATCATCGAACCGGCAAGCGAGCGGCGCCTGGAAATCAGGTTGAACACGTTGGGCGAGGGATGCGGCGTCGCCGGCGCGCCAACCAGCGTCATCGCGCCGTCGCGCTTTAACAGGCCAAGGAATGCCTCGAGATCGTGCGGCGCGGCCACGGTATCGAGGATGAAGTCGAAGCTCTTGGAGTGCGCGGCCATTTCTTCGGTATTACGAGAAACGATCACCTCGTCCGCGCCCAGCGCCTTTGCCGCTTCGCGCTTGGATCCGGATGTGGTAAACGCGACGACGCAAGCGCCCATCGCATGAGCCAGCTTGATGCCCATATGCCCCAAGCCGCCGATGCCGACGATACCGACTTTCTTTCCCGGCCCGGCATTCCAGTGACGCAGCGGCGAGTAGGTGGTGATGCCGGCGCACAAGAGCGGCGCCACAGCGGCAAGCTGCGTTTCAGGGTGGCGGATGGCTAGCGCGTAGCGTTCATGCACGACGATCCGCTGCGAGTAACCGCCCAGCGTCCAGCCCGGCTCGTCGGGCGTTGGAGAATTGTAGGTTCCGACCATGCCGTCGCAGTAGTTCTCCAGACCGGCGTCACACTCCTCGCAGTGCTTGCAACTATCGACGATACAACCGACGCCGACGAGATCACCAACTTCAAAAGCACTGACATGGCGACCGACGGCGGACACGCGCCCGACGATTTCATGCCCTGGGACACAGGGAAAAAGCGTTCCCGCCCATTCGGAGCGCACCTGATGAATGTCGGAATGGCACACGCCGCAATAGGCAATGTCGATCTGTACATCGTGCGCACCCGGCGCGCGCCGAGTAATCCGCATCGGTTCCAAGGGTTTGTCGCCCGCATGGGCGCCATAGGCCTTTGTATTCATCGTAAAACTTTCCTCCGGTTGAAACCCCACCCTTTACGAGCGGGGTAAGCTATACCCCGGCCGATCGGCCGGGGTTTCGGCGAGCGTTTTGGGAGGGAGAGAAAGCCCTTCCAAAACACCTTGGACCGACAGGCCTTCAAGGCCTGTCGCTAGAGCAATTTAACTTTTAAATCAATCGAGAGTTAAACATTAGAGCCGGATTTCATCCGGCTATTTAAAACCCAACAATGTCCCCGCGCCAGGAGCGCGGGAAATCGCAAGTTCAATGGACAATCATGCTAAAAGCTCAATGATGGGCGAAGAGAGGTATGTAATTATACGTAATGAAAAAATCGCGGAAAGATTTATAACAAAAATTTTTTAATAAAATAGCTCAGCGCGCCTCGTGCCTATCCCTGCGCTAAGAGCGCGGGGTATTACGGCACGAAAACGGCGCACATCGCCAAAAGCAAACCCAAACCTGAAGTGCTCCCCGCGCCAAGAGCGCGGGGAATTACAAGTTAA
>JAIRZC010000043.1 GCA_031267455.1 Accumulibacter sp.
CTTCCAGCTCCGTAGCGGAAAGTTCGCGCCCCCGGTCGCCGACAGTCATCCTTAGCGACAGATGCCGATATGTCGCTCCACGCGCGCAAATATCCGCCGCAAGATTGACCGGCAGTGAACCGATTACCTCATCACCTGTGCGGATAGCTTCCACATCCAAGTGTGGAACATACCGATCAAAGAGAATACGTTTTTTTCGCACCCATTCCAACGCACCGGGGTGACGTGAAACGAACCAGATCGTCATGGCATGGCTCCGTTAATGTCAAATCTGGCCTATTGGAACACAGGAGTGATAGGACGCGCACAACGGCAAGCTTGCCGAGCATTCACAAAAAACACGCAAGGCTTTATCATTCCATTTCTTTTATTACTTTTCTCGCGAAAATTTTCCAATGAAATCTCCTTGAAGTTGATCTATCAGGGCTTCTGGCTTCTTCCTCTGGCAGGAAAGAGGAGGGTGTTTGCCTGAGTTCTTCAACCTTCAAAGGAGAAAATCGTGAGAACATTTGGCCGAAACAAGAGTGGCCCCGCGCTATCCGTGCCCTTGACTGCCGCAACCAGCGAGCAGATTGAGGCGTATATAAAGCTCTGCGCGGAAAATCGCGCAAACGGAGAAAAACATCCGCAGGTGGCAAAAAACAACGCACAAGGAACGAAAAAGAAGTTGCCCAAAGCAAGGAAAAAATTCCTTACGACAAAAGACGAATCCGTTGTTCTTCTGGCGCGCGCCGTTGGCGATCCGAATATAAAAAAAGCAAACGTTATCGTCGAAACCAAGCGCAGGTATTGATTTCGTTCCCCGCGCCCCGCTTGGGCGGGGCGCGTTTTTCAATGGGTTCATGGAACTGGCGCGAAACCTAGGAACCCGTCCACGGCGTCATTGAATTCCGAATCCGTTTCCATGGAACCGATTTCCGCGTCGCTGGTCGAATACGTTCTTCCTGTTCGCCGATCGCCCGTGAACCACGCGCCGGTATCGCGAGTTTTTCCTTTTCCCTCGGTGTCAAAGATGGAAAACCCGGCATTCCTTGACCCGTGATATACCACCTTCGGTTCCCCCGTCTCCGGGTCGACCACCTTGGATGCATTTGCCGGATCGTTCTCCCAATCGCCGAACCAGCGCTTGAACTCCGGAGTCCGCACCTGCGCCCACTGCCGGTAGTCAAGTCTGGTTTTTTTGCGGCGAAACTTCCCTAAAACGTCCCGATAACCCACATGGGAACACTCAAGCCCGGTGATCCCGGCGCATCGGTCGGAATGAAGTTTCCATCTCCGGTACGGTCGATCAGCGTATAGGGAGCGCCGCTCTCCGGAGTTATGGTGATTTGATACAACTTCCCATTGACCCGGTGTTCCTCGACGATTTCGCCTTTTTCGTTCTGCCGGATCGTGACCTGCGGCTGGACGGAATCGTCAATGACTTCAACGGGCGGTGGCGACTCTTCTGCCTGCGCTACGGCGAATGGTGAGGTGAAGAGCAGTGCGGAGAACAGAATTAGGCGACGCATTGGATCCATTCGACAGTTTCGGAAAACGCATGACCAAGGCAATTATATTACAGGTTGAGCCATATCTCGCGTTCGGCGGAAAGCTTTGCGAACCCATGTTTTTCGTAATGTCGGAAGATAGCGTCGACGACATCTTTTGGGTCGTTGATCATCTGGATGAGATCGATATCCCCGGGCAGAATTACTTTTTCGTTGACGAGCGTATTTTTGAACCAATCGACCAAGCCGCGCCAGAAAGGCTCATGAACCAGAATAACCGGTATCTTTCGAGATTTTCCGGTCTGGACGAGCGTCATCGCTTCGAGCAGTTCGTCGAGCGTTCCGAAACCACCCGGCATCACAACGTAAGCATTCGCGAAGCGAACGAACATATACTTGCGCGCAAAAAAATGTCGAAATGACAGTGAAATGTCCTGATAGTCATTTGGGATCTGTTCGCAGGGCAATTCGATATTCAATCCGATACTAGGCGACTTTCCGTAAAAAGCGCCCTTGTTCGCGGCTTCCATGACACCGGGGCCACCGCCGGAAATAACCGAGAACCCCGAGTCGGAAAGTCGCCGCGCGACTTCCTCGGTCATCGCGTAATACGGCGAATCCGGCGAAAAACGCGCGCTGCCGAAAATCGAGACAGCTGGACGGATCGACGACAGTCGCTGCGTTGCGTCGACGAATTCTGACATAATGCCGAAAATCCGCCACGCTTCCTGTGATGCAAACGCATTGGAAATGTCGGGGTCACCGTCGAGCGGAATTTTTTGACTTTTTTTCTTTTCGATCATGCCTGTCCTATTGCTGGTTGACGGTTCTTCGTATCTCTACCGCGCTTTTCACGCGATGCCGGATTTACGGAACGCGCAAGGCGATCCGACGGGCGCCATTTACGGCGTTCTGAACATGCTACGCCGCTTGGATAACGACTACAAGGCAAGGCAAATCGCCTATAAAGCCTGCGTTTTCGATGCCAGGGGAAAGACCTTTCGCAACGATTGGTACCCGGACTACAAGGCCAACCGTCCTCCGATGCCCGACGACCTCGTCCGGCAGATCGAAGCGATCCGCGCGGGCGTTTCCGCGCTCGGCTGGCCGGTACTGACGGTCGTTGGCGTCGAGGCTGACGATGTAATCGGCACGCTTGCGCGGCGCGCGGCGTTCGACGGCCTCGATGTCGTCGTCTCTACCGGCGACAAGGATCTCTCGCAGCTTGTCGATGAGCATATCACGCTCGTCGATACGATGCGAAACGAGGAATACGACACAGCCGGCATCGTGAAGCGTTTTGGCGTTCCGCCTGGACGTATCGTCGACTACCTGATGCTTGTCGGAGATGCCGTCGACAACGTCCCGGGTGTTCCGAAAGTCGGTCCGAAGACGGCGATCAAATGGCTTAACCAATATGGATCAATCAGCGACATCATCGCCGCGGCGGGCGAAATTCCCGGCGCCGCCGGAGAAAACCTGCGCCATGCGCTCGGTTTTTTTCCGATGAGCCGCAAGTTGCTCACGATCCGTTGCGACATCAATGCGCCTGAGATGCCAAAATCCTTTGACGCGCTCGCGCCGCGAGCGCCGGACAAAGCCTTCCTCGCTGATTTTTTCACCCGCTACGAGATGAAATCCTGGCTCAAGGAAATCCAGCGCACGGGAAGCGCGGCCGACGAACTTTCCGAAGCGGTGCAGCGGGAAGAAGCCCTGTCTCACCCCGAGTCGCCGCCGAGTCTTTTCGACAACCGGGAAATCGACCGTTCCACTTACGAAAC
>JAIRZC010000084.1 GCA_031267455.1 Accumulibacter sp.
TGGCGAGGTGTTGCCACCAGGTATGCCAAAACACTCACAGCATTCACCGCTGCTGTGCAAATCCGGTGTATTGCTCTATGGCTGAAATTTTTATCTTAACTCGTGTAGACACTATCTAAGAAAACCGAAAATCTGTCCAACTCAGCAGGGATACCTCTCCTCGCGGAACGAGGCTTGAACCGACCGATTGGAAGAAGGCGGAAATCGCCCCGGCGACCATTGCCGAAGGCGTGATCGACGTCGATACCGACGCGTGCCTCAAAAGGGGGTAGCAAACACGTTCAGGGGGGATTTTTGGGGGCATATTCAAAAACAGATTTTCTGAAATGCATCAACCATGCGGGTTTCAGAAGATAGTTCAATCCCGGTGCCGGAAAACGCAAGACCGAGGATAGAAAATAGCAGGCGTAAAGCGCCGGAACTTTTGTACGCCCTCGCCTGCCCCGTCATTTCCGCGCCCCCCATGATTCCCGCGCAGGCGGGAACGGGGCCTCCTCTCCCTCTTTTCGGGGAAGGCGTCGGCAAGCGACCTTTCTGACTCTGCTTCGGAATCTTCGAATCGCTTTCTCAAGGCGCGTTCAAGGGGAGTATGGCCGCGGCGGGGAATCCAAGCATGGAAGCTCGCGCCGCTTTATCCGTCCTTTGTCCTCTGGTGTTTCAGTGTCACGTAGAGCTCGCAAGCCCTTTGTTCATTCATGCCGCAGGCCATGGAATAATACAGGAGCGCGCTCTCGTCGTCCTTTTCGGCGCCAACGCCGTATTCGTACATGACGCCGAGATTGCGGCAGCCGATCGCATTTGCGGCGTCGCAAGCTTTTTTGTAGAGATCGGCCGCTTTTTTCTCGTCTTTTTCGATGCCTTGGCCCGCTTGCCGCATGTAGCCCAAGCTGACGCACGCCTTCGATTCTCCGCCATCGCAAGCAATTTTGAATAACCCGGCCGCTTTTTTCTCGTTTCCTTCGACGCGCGCGACAATTTCGCCCAGGCCGTGACAGGCTTTCGCGTTGCCTTTTTCGCAGGCTTTTTGAAAGAGCGCCGACGCTTTTGCGTAGTCCTTCCTGGCGAGGGCGCGTTCAGCTTTGGCGAAATCGTCGCCGCATCCGGAGAGGCCGCCGAGAAGGAAAAATCCCGTCATAATATTAAAGCGGCATTTCGATGTTTGTGCTTCGTATTGTCTCCGCAAATTTTCACCTCCGTTTTTCCGATCCCCGGCGCCTGAAGCCATCATCTGTCTTCGGTGCGGTAGAGTTTGTGGCAGGCGACGCAGTGCCCCTGGAGCGCGGACATATGCTTCAGCGCCTGTTCCGCATCTTTTCCCTGGGACGCGTCGTTTTCGATCTTCGCCCAGGTTTCGCGCATTCCGAGAAGCATATTGAGAAAGGGCGGCGGAAGATTCTTCCTCATGCGCAAAAAAAGCGCCTCGTCACCCTTGATCTGCGGCAGGCGTCCTTCGAGCGGGAGCGGTTTTCCGGAGGCGAGCGCGCGGATTCGCGCAAGCGGAGGCCGTGCGCTCCGGGCAAGCGTCTCGACGCGTTTCATGTCGCGCGCGGCGAGCGCGTCGATCAGGGCGTGTTGCTGCTCCATGAAACGGACCATGTCTTTTTGCAACAGTTCGCGATCGGCTTGCGGCACTTTGACGACGATACGCCCATCGCCCCGCGCGGGAAGAGCAAACGCGAAAAAAACGGCGGCGAGGGCGAGAAAAAGCCGCCAGGATTTCATTCCGAAGGGCGAATTCATGACAGTAGGCTTTCTTCCGAAGCGGCGCTCCTGGCGGGACGATAGCCGCGAAGCACCGGTATCGCGGTCGAGCACTCCGAATCGGGCAGGCGGAAACGCCTGACGGGAATCCGGTAAAGCTTCGAGAGCGCCTCTTCGCCGAGCACATCTTCGGGCAACCCCGAGATATGGTGGTCGGGTTCAGCCATCAAGAGCACCTGGTCGGCAAAATCGAGCGCGTGCTGCGGCGCGTGCGTCGTAAACGCCACGGCAAGGCCGTCGTCGGCAAGCTGGCGCAAAAGGTTCAGCACGTGCGCCTGGTGATGCCAGTCGAGCGCGGCCGTCGGTTCGTCGAGCAACAAAACGGCGCTCGACGAAACGAGCGCGCGCGCGATCAGCACGAGCTGGCGTTCGCCGCCCGACATCACGTCGAAAGCGCGGTCGGAAAGATGGGACGCCTCGAGCCGCGCCAGCGCCTCGCGCGCGGCCGCGTAGTCGGCAGTCGATGGAGCGGAAAAAAGTGAAACTGAGCGGGCGCGTCCCAGCAATACCATGTCGAAACCGGTAAACGGCAATGTCGGCTCGAGCGATTGGGGAACGAGCGCAAGCCCGGCCTCCCGGCGCGATACCCTGCCTTCGACGGGCGATCTAAGCCCCGAAAGCGTGGCGAGCAGGGTTGATTTTCCGCAGCCGTTCGGGCCGAGTATCGCCGTCAGGCAACCCGCCGGAAGACGAAAATCCAGGCGCCGAAAAACCCAGTCGCGGTCGTAGCGGTAGCCGAGATCGAGTGCGACGATCGGCTCAGGCATCGGTTTTCCCGCGAAGACGGCGCAGGAGGACGGCGAAAATCGGAGCTCCGAGCAGGGCCGTCAGGGCGCCCAGGGGAATTTCGGCGGCAACGAGCGTGCGCGCCGCCGTGTCGACGAGGATCAGGTAGGCGGCGCCGGCAAGCAGGGTATTCAGAAAGAACCACCGGTGGTTTGCGCCGAAGGAGAGGCGGACCAAGTGGGGAACGACGAGGCCGACCCAGCCGACGACACCGGAAACGGCAACGGCCGCCGCCGTCGCGAGTCCCGCCGCGCCCAAAGCCAGAAGGCGAACGGCGCGGACAGGGACGCCAAGGTTTCGCGCGTCTTCTTCGCCGACAGCGAGCGCCGAAAGGTGGAAGCGCAAGCCGAGAATCAGCGCGGCGGAAAGCAGGATCGGC
>JAIRZC010000133.1 GCA_031267455.1 Accumulibacter sp.
GCGTCCTTGCTCTGATTATGGGAGTTATCCGCGAGGAGAAGTTCAGTGTCGGCGCATTCGAAGACGGCAGTTTGACCGCTTGGCTGAAACGACTGAAAGAAATCGACTGGAAACGGAAATCAAGAAATGTCAAGGAGTTATCATTTAATAAAGGCGGTGTTTTCGGCGGCTACACAGCCTATCAGTTCACATTCAATGATGACGGCGCGAAACTGATGGAAACGGACGCTTACAAATACTGCAAGCCATATAGAATTCAAAAATACTCATCACAGGACGCAGCGCTCTTAAAGGAACGTTTTTCTGAAATTCATATCGAATATTGGAATACCGATTACTTTGACCCTTATATCTGCGATGGCGAGCAATGGAACCTCTCTGTCCTCTATTCAGACGGGTACACTCTTGAGCATTATGGAAGCAACGCCTACCCGAGAAACTGGAAGGCCCTGCTTGAATTCTTTGGGATTGGTAGCAATGACGATGAAAGGATGGTGTAGGGGAAGCGAGGCACGGCTTCTTTCAAGTATCCGTCGCTCTTTCCCTGATTTTGAAAAGCTGAAATCCTCTGTGGAAAAACTCCGCACCGAGCTTTTGACGTTCGTATCCGAGCGCGACAGACTCCTCTGTCTGGAATGCATAAATATCAATCTGGGGGCGTGGGCGCGAAAAATCCCCCGTGCCGCGTCTCCGAAAAACGTGGCGCGAAATCGACGCGCCGGATTTCGGAAAGACTGGAGCGGCGTTCCGCGCCGGAGGGCTTCAGCTCGCCTTCAACGATTTCATAACCCATGAGCGCGAAAATGCGGCCTTTCAAAAAAAGCGGCCGGGAATTACCGTACCAGTCGACACAGGAGGCTTTGCAACGGTCATCCCTGTGTGAGGCGCTCGACGCGCCCAAAATTCCCACTTCGCCGAGTTGGAGCTTGTCGTTCCTCAAAAAGAGAACGCCCGTGGAAACCTTCCTGAGCTGTTGCCAGCCCTGCGCGCCGCTCCCGGTAAAAGGCAGACCGAGGAGACCACTGTCTTTCCCGTCCGGCTTGTAAAAAAAGCCGTGGCTGCGCGTTTCCCCCTGCGCGGCGCCGGGGAGTACAAAGTGGCCCGCGATGCCGGTGTCGATCGCCCCATCGACGGATGAAATGAAATAGGACGTGAAATGCAAATCGCCGCCGCGCGTCCCGACGAGCAGAGGACTCTCTCCAAGCGCCTCGATACGGTCGACCGTGTGCGCGAGCGGAAGGCGTACCGGCGAAATCCCGGGGTTTTTCCAGTTCAGCGCATAAGCGGCGCCGGGAGCCAAAACCCGTCTGTGCCAAGTATTTCCGGCTCCATAAACGAGGTGATCGCCGACATAGCGGTTCTGGATCGCGCCTGGCCCAACAACTGATGGCAAAAGATGATAATGCTCGGGAAGCGCCGATCCCGCACCATCGCCGAACAGGGAAAGCGGTACGCGCAAGAAGGCGAGATTACCGCTTCCGACCTCGGAAGCCCACATCGAAGCGACAGGCCCCTCGCTCCGCAAAAGGACATTCAGATGGGCATCGCCGCTTTCGAAAAAGGAGAACTGGTCGATCGGGCTACCCAGCGTCTTCAACGCGGTAGGATTGCCACTCCCATCGAGAGGAAGGCGGAAAACGGCGGAATGCGCGACCGGTCGATCGGCGCGCGGGCTGTGTGAAATTTGGCTCAACGGCGCCGTCCAGACATAGACGGCATCCTTCGATACATAAAATTCACGACCGGCTGGCCCCAATACGGCTGTCGCCTCGCAAGTCATCTCGTCTTTGGAAAGGTCGCAAACCTGCACCGTGTGCAAGGTGGCGAACCTCATTTCGTCGAACCTGTCATCGTCGACCCGGAAAATCCTCGTCGCGGGCGCAATGCGTTTGAATTCCGGCGTCTCGCCACCGGGATGCCAAGGGCGCATCGCCGGAAACGAATCGAGCGGATCCCTGTAAAAATCAAGGAAGAGCGGCGCGTAAAAAATCAAGCGGTGGCCGATCAGGCGGCTCGCGTAATTTCGCGAGGAATAATAATCGTACGAACGCAGGATATGCGTCGAACGATACGAAAGCCGTCCCTTGCCGTCGATGGCGAAACGAATGATCTCGGTACCGCCCTTGGCGTAGCTGTATCCGATAACGACAATGGTATTACCGGAGACCATCAGCTCGTCATACCAACCGCCCCGCGTCGTCCCCGGGGCAAAAGCGTCGAGAACCGAAACCGGCTTGAGTTCGCTGCCGCGAACCTCGATCGTAAACAGACGACCGCGCCGAAGGACGATCAGAAAATCGCCATGAAGCTTGACGATCCCGCCCTCGTCAACTCCGGCCGTTTGCGTATTCGTAACGGACTCCGCTTGCGCTGGCTTCACCGCTTCCGAATCGACTTTTTCGGTAATTTTATCTTCAAGAATATCCGGCGATGGAGCGACCTGCGCAAGAGATCTTCCCGCCATCGCAGCCCTCCTTTGCCTCTCAAGGCGTTTCTTTTGTTCATTCAGCCAGTCTTTCAATTCACGCTCGGACGAAAACGCCACCAGAGCTTTTGTAGAGGACAAAGAATTTTCCCCGGCGAACGCGGGAAAAACCGAAACGGCGAATGCAAAAAACAGAGCGAGGAAAAGGCGGTTCATGACGGTTTTTTCCAGAAAAACGGGGTAAGAGGAGTATAACGCATCGCAGTTTCCGTCAAGCGTCCGCTTGCCAGCATGTTCATTCCATTTAAAAATCTCCTTCGATTTTTCCGAAAAGGAATATGGCGACCACATTTTTAAACACAACAAAGAAGGGTCAAGCATCCTGAGAAAAAGACAAGGAATTCCAGCGCAACCAAAGGCTCAAACGCCTGAATTCTTCCGTCGACATTTGATCCGGGAGCAGACTCAGATACCGAACGGCTCGCTCGCCATCGAATCTCAGCTTCAGGACGATCAACTTCGGGAAAACCGCGCTTCCGCTCTGAGGAGACACTTCACACGGATCCAATCCGCGTATCCGGACTTTCATACGAGCCTCTCCGAAAGGAAAAATGATTTCTTCGATTTCGGAAGGGCGCATCGCGTAAAACGCGGAGAATCCAGCCAGCGCGGAAAGGATCGCCCGGGCCCAAACCGGCCAGGGCAACACGACGATGGAAAAGAGCGCGAGCAAATGAACGAACGCCAGTAAAATGAAAAGCAGACGGGAAGCGCGCAGGCGGATGAAATTCAGCGATAGCGGCTCCGGACGCATATACTGGGTACTTCTACAGTTTCCGCAATCCCATTTTCGAGTCGCCCGCCTTGTCGTGACCCCACGCCGTTTTCAGCTCGTTTTTGCGCCTCCGGCGATTTACAAACGAGGAGTAAGGCGAAAAGAAGCATGTGCGAAACCTTGGCGGAGACGCTAAGTTCAGTCGCGGTTTTTTTTCAAATACGTTTGAAAACGAGGGATGCATTCGTCCCGCCAAATCCGAACGAATTCGAGATGGCTACATCGATCTTCATCTGGCGCGCCTCGTTGGCGCAGTAATCGAGGTCACATTCTTCGTCCTGATTGAAGATGTTGATCGTCGGAGGCGAAATCTGATTATAAAGAGCGAGTGCTGAAAACACGGCCTCGACGCCACCCGCCGCACCCAAAAGATGCCCGGTCATCGACTTGGTCGAATTGATGACGAGATTCTTCGCATGGTCGCCAAAGGCGTGCTTGATGGCCAGAGTTTCGGCTTTGTCGCCAAGCGGAGTCGAAGTACCGTGGGCGTTTATATAGTCCACTTCGCTCGGATTGACGCGGGCGTTGCGCAGAGCGTTCGTGATGCAATGCGCCGGACCCTTACCGTCCTCGCGGGGCGCCGTCAGATGATAGGCATCCCCATTCAGGCCGAAACCGATGAGTTCCGCGTAAATGCGCGCGCCACGCGCTCTGGCGCACTCGTATTCCTCAAGCACCAGGACGCCCGCGCCCTCGCTGAGAACGAAGCCATCCCTGTCCCTGTCCCACGGACGGCTGGCCGTCCGGGGATCGTCATTGCGCGTCGATAGCGCGCGCGCGGCGCAAAAGCCGCCGATGCCCAGTGGCGATATCGTCGATTCAGCGCCTCCGGCGATCATGATATCCGCGTCGCCGTATTCGATGAGCCGCGCCGCATCGCCGATGCTGTGCGAACCCGTCGAACATGCGCTGACCAGCGCAATATTCGGACCTTTGTATCCGTAAAGAATCGAGAGATTTCCGGAAATCAGGTTGATGATCGACCCCGGAACGAAGAAGGGAGAAATCCTCCGCACGCCCGAGACATTGAACTCGTCGCGCGTCTTCTCGATCATCGGAAGGCCACCAATACCCGAACCGATCGAAATGCCGATTCGGTCAGCATTGGGGGGATTTTGCTCCAAGCCTGCGTCACGGATCGCTTCGATTCCGGCGGCGATGCCATAGTGAATGAAGGTATCCATACGCCGCGCGTCTTTTTGCGGGATATATTTGGACACATCGAAGCCACGAACTTCGCCCGCGATCCGCACGGGAAAACTCGACACGTCGAAGCGCGTGATCGTGTCGATTCCGGATTCTCCGGCAACGATGTTCCGCCACGCCTCTTCGACAGTGTTTCCAACGGGCGAAATAAGGCCCATGCCGGTAACAACGACTCTACGTGTCATTTTCTTCTCCCTTTGTCCTGTTATTGTGAGAGGAAAAACCGGATCGGACGGAAATAACCGTTTAGGGTAAATCGACCTGGGCGGCGTCGAAGCGTGGAACGCGCCGCCCGCAGCCAATTCCAGAGATGGTTACTTGGTATGCGCCTTGATGTAATCAATGGCTTGTTGAACATTCGATATCTTCTCGGCTTCATCGTCCGGGATTTCACACTCGAATTGCTCTTCAAGCGCCATGACCAATTCGACGGTATCCAGCGAATCCGCGCCAAGATCGTCGGCAAACGACGATTCGTTCTTGATGTCCGCCTCATTGGCGCCAAGTTGTTCAGCTACGATTTTCTTGACGCGTTGCTCGATATTCTCCATTAAAAGACTCCTCCTGAAGTTTCATTCCGAAACGAAACCGGGTTATCCTACCAAATCGTCCGGTTTCTGCCAAACCGGACAGTTCTCACTGTCCCCTCGTCCATTTGTCCGCGTCACTCCATGTGCATCCCCCCGTTGACGTGAATCGTCGCTCCGGAAATATAAGCCGCTTCGGGAGACGCGAGAAATCCGACAGCCGCCGCGACATCCTCAGGTGTACCGAGACGCCCCAGCGGAACTTTCGCGATCAGAGCCGCTTTTTGCTTTTCATCCAGAATCCGGGTCATGGGCGTATCGATAAAACCCGGCGCCACACAGTTCACCGTGATGCCACGGCTTCCGAACTCGCGCGCGAGCGCCCTCGCAAGACCGGAGACGCCGGCCTTCGAAGCACAGTAATTCGCTTGTCCTGGGTTGCCCGCATGGCCCACGACAGAAGTGATGTTGATGATTCGTCCGGCACGCGCCTTCATCATTCCGCGCACTGCCGCGCGCGACACGCGGAAAACGGACTTGAGATTGGTTTCGATTACAGCGTCCCACTCCTCGTCTTTCATGCGCAACACCAGGTTGTCGCGCGTAATCCCGGCGTTGTTGACGAGCACATAGATCGGACCGAAATCCTTTTCGATCGCGGCAATACCGTTTTCGATATGCTCCGCGTCGCGCACATCGAGGAGTATTCCCTTGCCCAAAGCCCCCATCTCTGAAAGCGCGGCGTCGATGCTCGAAACACCTTTGTCGTTGATATCGGTTCCAACGACAACCGCGCCCCTGGCGGCGAGAACGCGCAGAATTGCCATGCCGATCCCTTGTCCGGCACCCGTGACCAAAGCGATTTTTCCTTTGAGCGACATCGTCTTACTCCAACTTCAGGTTGTTTTCAATCGAAGCGGCG
>JAIRZC010000162.1 GCA_031267455.1 Accumulibacter sp.
TAATCGTATAAAATTAGCTCTGGAAGTCGGTACTCGGCTTTCTCGTCGGCGGGCAGGCTGGACGCTTAAGAAACCGGGCAAAGCCCCAGACTCTAACCCTCGCCGACGGTTCCCGGTGCTTCAAAATGGTCATAGTACCTATTCCCATCTTTGTGTTCCCGTACAACAATCCCGATGCCGGTTTTTTTCGACCCGATGGTCGCATCGGTCTTAGAAAAGTGCACAGCCTTGATGTCTGATCGAATCCGATAATCCTTGTCGGTTTTCACAAACTTGGCATTACTCAATATGTCGCCCAATTTTGTGACTGCTATTGCCTTCGTTGGATTCGCATCCTCGCTCAAACCGTGCTTGATCCCTTGCCATGTGACGGCGATCTTGCTTCCATCCGTGGCCTCGAATGATCTCCCCGCAAACTTTTCTCGCGCAATATTCATTGCCTCGCGCGCAATTTCCTTCATCGGTCGATTCATGTCCCCCAATTCGTTCCCTGAGAACTCGACCGTTTTGGGTTCGCGCTTCGACTCTCTCTTTTTTCCCGACTCGCCCCCGCTTCCAAACTTTCCGTCCTCATCCCTCGGATGTTCGCCTTCCTTGAACTCGCTTGCGTCTGTCGTTTCCTGAAAGCTTTCCTTCAGGCGAAGAAGAATCGCGATAACGGCGTAAATGACCCCGAGGGCCGCGTCATGGCAGCGCTCAGCCTCCATTTCGTATTTCGCCCAATTCCGCCGCGCTCGCATAGATCAGGCGTTGCGTCAATCCGAATTCGGTATACGTTGGATAATCGCCGCCCGACGTTTCAAACAAGAAATTTCCGGTATCGCCCTCGAGAGCGCCGTAAGGCAGCAGCGGGCGAAAAGGAAGCGTCCGGACGCTCCGGATCAGATCGACGCCATCTCGCGCGATCGAGACGACGCACGCGCCGTTATCGAGCGTATTGATCCGAAATTCAAACCGCGCATCATCCAGAAGAATCGAGAACACCTGATTCGGAAGGTTTTCGAGAGGGATTTCGATCATTGTTTTTGGAAACCTTTTCGAACGGCATCCGATCCCTTCGCCGCAACGGACTTTGGCTTCTGCTCGCCCCGGTCGACTGTCGAAGCATCGTTCGTTTTTTTGACCTGCTGCGGCGGGAGCGCCTGAAACTGCGCGCGAACGAGCTTCACTTCCTTCAGACGAAAGGTCATGTCCAGCACATCGTGCTTTCCCGTCGTTTCCTCATGCGGGATGGCCGTAATCGCCATGTTCTCGTAGAGTCCGGTTCGTGTCTGGACAATAAGTAGCTCGTTCGACAGAAACGCCGCTTTGATCCGCTGATACGTATTCCTGTAATCCGTGACGTAGAGCGTCAATTCGATTTCGGTCGGCAGGATGATCCGGTGATCCGAAATCGTCCCGCCGGACTCGACCGGATGTTCGGCGATTTTCGCGGCCTCCGTGACCACCGCTTTCGCCGGTCGCGCGAGCGGGAAAAGCTGATTCATCGCGCTGTTGTAAACGCCAACGACATCAACCGCCGCCGATGCGCCTAATGTGCTCCCGGAAAAAAGTTCCGACGACGAAACGAACGCATGGTCACGCTGGAAGACCGAGGGAATCAGGCTCACGCGAGTACCCCATCGTCGAACTGATTCGTCGCGCTGGAAAACTGATTTTGAAGGCTGTCGCCGATGCCTTTCGCGATCCCATCGGAATCGGTCGCCTGCGTCTGGACATTGACCGTTCCGACATTGACCGTATTCGATTTGCTGACATTCCCGGCGCGACTGTTGTTGACCACGTTCGATGTTTGCGACGCGAGCAGCGTATTCGTTTGACTGAGGATGCTCTGACCTTTTTCCGCGGACTCCACGAGTTGCCGTCTTTTCCGCGCCTCTTCCCTCTGTGCTTCGACCTCGGCGGGGTCGATTTTTTCTTCAACGATTTTGTCTTTCCCGACTAGATGTTTTAAGAAGCCCGTAAATCCTTTCAGGCTCGAAAACGTGCGAACGATACCTTCTATCGCAAGCTGGAGGTCTTGCGCCTTTCCGGTCAGCGCATCGAAAACGATCTTCACGCCCTCCAAGGCGCTTTTTATGAAGCGTACCAGCGCGCTCGTTTTTTCGGATTTCGCAATCCATCGGCCCAGAAGCGAATCGCCGCCCTGGAGATAGACAGTGATATCGTCGAGGATCAACGCGATCGCGGCGGCGGCAGCGGCAATCGCCAAATACGGCGCGAGCCAAAGAAGCGTTGCCTTGGTTGCTGTCAAGATCGCGGGCAGGTAAAGCTTCAGGATCATCGCCGCCGCCATGGCGAAGAACCCCGCGATGAACGCCTTGTTATCCCGGACGGCGCGGATGAACGCGGAAAACTTCATCATCAGCCAATTGAATACCGGAAGAAGCCCCATCCCGATCCGGTTTTTCACATCGCCGAAAAGTCGTCCGGCGACACGCATTTGCTCGTTGAACGCCTTTGACGCCTTGACTTCATCCTGCGTGACGAGGCCGAGTTCGCGTTCCTTTTTGAGAAGCTCATCGATTCCCTTTTTGCCTTTCGCAAGCAGTGCAATGGCTTCCGCGTCGAGGCCGAGATGCTTGCCATAACGAAAACGCTGACGTTCACCCATGCGGCTCATCGAGTCGGCGATCCGCAGGATTCGCGCTTCCGGGTCGCGCGTCGTTTGTCCGATCCTGGCAAAAAGCGCATTGAACGTTTCCGCGGACGACCCCGCGCCCTCGAACGCGCCCTGCCATTCCTGCATGCGTCCTACATTCATTCGGAGCGCGGCGGCCTGTTTTCCGAGTTCGGCGTTCTGCTCCGCGACGCCCATCGTCATGTTTTTCAACGAGGAGAGCGCGAGCGAGCCGATCGCGATTTTCGCGGCATCCTTGATGAGTGAGGTAAATTTCCCGCCGAGCTTTTCCGCCTGCTTGTCAACGTCCGTAAGCTTCTTCTTGACCTCGTCCGCCGACTTTCCGGCTTCCTTTTCTCCTTTGACGAGTTTGGAAACATCCGATTCGAACAGGAGGTAAAAAGTATCGAAGACGGCCATGCTTATTTTTTCCTCTCCGCGCGTTTGACGGAAAGCCACTCGTTATAGCGGTTCGTCATGACGATTTCCCATAAGTCGAGCGCTTCTTCGAGCGTGTAGTACTCGTTCAATTCCCGGTAGGTTGCGAGCTTTTCTCCGACGATTGCCGCAATAAATCCGTCAACATTGGGGCAAGCCTCGAAATCGCCGTCTGGATGGAATCTTCCATGAAAATCGAGAGCTTGCCGTTCCGAAAAAAACTGACGTTGTAGACCGCCATTTCCTTTTCCAGCCGCATCAGGGTTTCCCAGTCCGGGACATGGTTATCGATCAGCGCCCCTGTCGAGAGGCGGATTTTTACGCCATTTGGCGCTTGCGCCTCGACGTAGCTCATGAGCTTTTTCATCAGCGCTTCGTTTTCACGATATTCGCCGATCTTCGGCGTGGCCGTCGTCAGGTATTGCGTGACGATCTCGCGTCCGGCAATCGCCGGGAGCTTGCTGATCGTATAGACGCGCATCGTTCCGTCCGGACATTCGATTTCAACGTCTTTCGGGTCTCTGAGTTCCGGCATGGCTTAGCTCCTTGCGCTGGACTCAAAGACGAAAGCGTAGGTTCTGCTCTTCAGCCGCCCGGCTGACGCGGCGGAATTGACCGGGATGCCGTCCGTGATCGCGCCGCCCATGAGATTGACGATTTTTCCGTCCGGATACTTTGCGGTCAGGTCGATGCTGTCCCTCTGGAACGCCCCGCCTTTTTTGACGCGATTGTTCTCCAGAAGGATTTCGAGGTTCTTGTCGTCTTCGGAAGCCGGGATGACCGACAGCGTGATCGTCGTGGGCGTCGCGACGCTCCAGACGACGAGATCGCCGTTGATTCCCATGCCCTTGTCCATGATCTGGATCGAGGGCGCGTCGAACGGATCGGCATCGTCGGCAAATTGCGTGATCTGGATTCCCGCCGGGAAGGTATTGCTGGCTTTCAGAGTCAGTTCGAGTCCAAAGCCGGAAATGTCAACGGACATTTTTTTCTCCTGAAATGTTGACTTTTAGTTGTTTATAAACTACAATTACTCAATGAAATTCAAACAAACTCCCGTCTTCAGAAAGTGGCGCAAGAAATTGCGCGATCCGAGAGCGCGGGCAATGGTCGCTTCGCGGCTGGACAGGCTGGCGTTCGGCCTTCCCGGCGACGCGGAACCTGTCGGAGAAGGCGTCAGCGAACTGCGGATTCATTACGGGCCAGGCTATCGGGTCTATTACAAACGACACGGCGATGTCTTTATCCTCCTGCTATGCGGAGGCGACAAGAGCACGCAAGCTGATGACATAAAAACGGCAAAGAAGATGGCGTGCGCGTGGACAGAAGACGAATACGACGAAGAGGAAAACAGCCATGACTGAAAAACTCACTTCCTACGATCCCTCCGAGGACCTCGACAGCGAGGAAGCCATCGCGGTTTTCATGTCCGAGGCATTCCGCACGGGTGACGCGCCCTATATCGCGCATGCGCTGGGCGTCGTGGCACGCGCGAAAGGCATTGCGCAAATCGCCCGCGAAACGGGCCTTTCCCGCGAGCAGTGGTACCGCTCGCTGGGCGAACGGGGGAATCCGACGCTGCGTACCACGATGGCCATCCTGCGTGCGCTGGGTCTCGAAATGGCCGCGAAGCCGGCGCAAGCGTGACGCGCTCGATCAAATCAATTCATGCGAACCTTCGACGCGCCGGATCACATCGTCCTTGCTGTAGATCAGGACATACCCGGCGTAGTATTCGGTTCGACCGTCGGTCGTTACTTCTGACT
>JAIRZC010000201.1 GCA_031267455.1 Accumulibacter sp.
AAAGGAACAACAGGATCGCGTCGCTCTGCTGCCCCATCCGAAGGAGAAAGGAGTTGCTCTGGCGGTGGTTGCGGATGGGATGGGCGGTCATACGGGCGGCGTTTTGGCCGCGCAGCAGGTTATCCATACCGCCCGGAACAATCTCGAATCCTATTCTTCGAAGACAGAGCTTCCCAGCGAGATGCTCGAAGCGATTTTCAACGAGGCGCATGTTCTGATCAAGGCGTCGCGTTTCATCAACGAAAAGGACCCGCACAGCACGGCCGTGATGATGCTGCTCCAGCCCGGAATGGTGATCTGGGCGCATTGCGGCGATAGCCGCCTCTATCGTTTCAGGGGAAATAAGACGCTTTTCCACACGATAGACCATTCCTTCGTCGAGCAACTCGTCGCGCGAGGGAAGATTACGCCCGCGCAGGCGCAGTCTCATCCGAACCGCAATGTCCTGACGACCTCGCTCGGCGGAAAGGGCGTTCCGAAAATCGATTTCGGCGAATCGAGCGATTTGCAGGTCGGGGATTCCTTCCTGTTGTGTTCCGACGGTCTGTGGGGTTATTTCGGCGATGTGGAGCTCGGCGATGTCATTGCCACGCATTCCGCGCGCGAAGCTTCAGACCTTCTCATCATGCGCGCTCGTTCGCGCGCGCGCGGCGCGGGCGACAACATTTCGGCCGCCATCCTGAAGCTCGTCGAAGCGACGGGCAAGGCCGGGTAGGAAGCCTGGAAGGCAAGGCGGGCTGCCCAGGCGGTTTTGAACCGAATCAATCGGATATTTTTCCTATCCCTCCAAGCAGGACGGCGACGGGACGCCGGGCCCGCGGCGGGTGTTCCTTTGGACTGACATCGACGGCGGGCGCAAGGAGGCCCGAGGCCGGCTCGACGTATTCGTAGGGCTTCGAAAAATCGAAGCCCGCCTTTACGGCGTCACCAGTTTCGGTACGGCTCTTTTTTTCGCGGATTTTCGCCGCCGCCTGTCGGCGGGACGATTTTTCGGGCGCGGGCGAACCGCTCCGCTTTCCCGTCGAGGAGGCGGCGAAATCATCTTCCCGTTCAAAACCCGGAACGATGACCTGCTCGATTTCGAGCTTGATCAGCTTTTCAATGCTCGCAAGGTATTGGAACTCCTCGGCGGAAACCAGCGAAATGGCCGTGCCATGGCGTCCCGCGCGCCCAGTGCGGCCGATCCGGTGGATGTAATCCTCCGGTGTGCGTGGCAGCTCATAATTGATCACGTGCGGAAGGTCGTCGATGTCGAGACCGCGCGCGGCGACATCGGTTGCGACCAGAACGCGCGTTTCCCCGCTCTTGAATGCCTTGAGCGCCTTCAGGCGTTCTTGCTGGGTTTTGTCGCCGTGGATCGAATCGGCGGAGATTCCAGCGCGTTGCAACTCGCGCGCGAGCCGACGGGTTTCGATCTTTGTTCCGGTAAAGACCAGCGCCTGATCGAGTTCGGGCGATTGGAGCAATTGGGTCAAAAGGGCGTGTTTCTCACGGGCGGCCACCGGATGGATGCGGTGTGTGATCATCTCCGAAATCGTATTGCGCCGGGCTACTTCGACCAAGGCGGGAGAAGTCAGCATTTTGTCCGCGAGTTTGCGGATATCTTCCGAGAAAGTTGCCGAAAAGAGCAGGTTTTGGCGCTGCGGCGGCAACAATTGGATGATGCGCGTGACGTCGGGGATAAAACCCATGTCGAGCATGCGATCGGCCTCATCGAGGACGAGCGCCTGGACCTGGTTGAAATTGACGCAACGGTGCTCGACGAGGTCGAGCAGACGCCCGGGGGTCGCGACGAGGATTTCGATGCCGCGCCGGACTTCCTCAAACTGTGGTTTGATGTCGACGCCTCCGAAAACGCAGCAACTCCGGATCGGGATGTATTTGCTGTAAAGCTTGACGGATTCGTAGACTTGGATCGCGAGTTCGCGAGTCGGCGCGAGCATCAGAACACGCACCGGGTGACGCGCTGGCGAGGGACTCGCGCTCGCGAGCGGAAGAATTCGCTGGAGCAGCGGCAGACTGAATGCCGCCGTTTTCCCTGTTCCCGTTTGGGAACCGCCCATCAGGTCGCGCCCGGCGAGAACGATGGGGATTGCCTGTGCCTGGATCGGTGTTGGAGTCGCATACCCCTGATCGGAGACGGCGCGCAAAAGTTCGGGCGCGAGACCGAGCTCGTCAAAACGCATCGGCGTTACCCGTGCTTGAATATCGAATCGATGTCATGTCAGAGAACCTCTCCCGGAAAGCAGGGCCGCGGCTTTTGAGCGCCGTCTCGAAGCGGCAGAGAAAACATCCCTGCGCGACACGCGCAGGCCCGCAACGAAAGCCAGGCCGCCTTGGCGTTTTGAAACGTTTATCTTGAGCGCGCAACAAGCTTATCCGAAAGAGCGGCCGGGGGAATGGAAAAATCTCGTCACCGGTCAGCCTCATTCCAGGAATTTCGCCGTTGACCACGCTTGGAGGATTATACACACAAAATGGCGTATGAATCGCTTTTCGCCGGGGTATGTCATTGTTTTTTCTCCGGAAAATTTCCGGAGAAGTTCGAAAAACGGCGGTAAGGCCGCGATTTGCGTGTTTGCGCGCGGGGCAAAGCGAGTCGCGCATGACGCGAGATTCGCGAGGGATCGCAAAAGGGTGAATCCGACGCGGTCGAACCGGTCAAGTCCGACGGGCAGGCAGGAATCACTGGGGTGCCGGGGATGCGGCGTCGGAGGTCTTGGGCGAATCGGCGGCGGCCTGGGCCTGCCTGGCTCGCGGCTTCTTGCGTTTGGGCGGTGATGGCGGCGGCGGAGGCGGTGGCGGCGGTGGTGGGTTCATGGGCGGGAGCTGGGTCGGGACGGTCTCGAGGTTATTTTCGCGCATGTAGGCATCCATGTCGCGCCAGCCGTCGTAAATTTTGGATTTGACGAGCCAGGAATAGATCGAATAACAATCCTCGATCGCGCGTCCGGACTGTCGGCAAGCGCCCCCGACGGCGAGGCTGTCGGCCTCGGCCTGCGCGGATGCCGTCTGGACGCCTGCCTTTTTCAGGACATCGTCACAGCCGGCGAAGCCGAGAGAAAACACGATCGCGCTCAGAAGAGCCGTTCGCCTTGTGTTGTCTGACACGGTGTTCCTTGAAAAACCGGTTCTGGAAAACGACATTCTAACCAAAAAATTCAATCGCCCCGTTGCGCCGCGACGATTATTTATCGACCGAAAAAGGCGTGGACGCCCGCAATGGCGCATGCGGCGCGCCGTTTTCCCGACAATCGATGGGGGCGAGTTCGGCAGTCTCCCGGGTTTTCGCGCACCGCTCGATGATTACGCCGACACGCCCCACGTCCCGCATCGCGCCGATTTTTGCCGCGGAAACACGAACCTGGCGCGCGCCGTAGCGCTCGATGAGTGTTGTGGCGACGAATTCGGCAAGACTTTCGAGCAGGTTGAAATGCCTCTGGGACAGATGGGCCTGGAAGTAGCCGACGACTTCGGCGTAATCGATCGTATCGCGGATATTGTCGCTCGCGCCGGCTTCAATGGTCGAAGCGCCTATTTTCAAGGAAAA
>JAIRZC010000196.1 GCA_031267455.1 Accumulibacter sp.
CGGCGTCCCGGCGGCAGTTCGTCGAGAATCGAAACGTCGAGGTCAGCGTAATACGTCATTGACAGGGTACGCGGAATCGGCGTCGCCGACATCATCAACTGGTGCGGCGGCCTCGCGTGCTTCTCGCCCTTCCGCCGCAGTTCGAGCCGTTGCGCAACCCCAAAGCGGTGTTGCTCGTCGACGATCACGAGACCGAGTCGGGAAAAATCGACTTCCTCCTGAATCAGCGCATGCGTTCCGACGATGACTCGCGCCTCGCCAGCGGCTTGTTTGCGGGAAGTTTCTTTTTCCGATTTCTTCTGGCTCCCGGCAAGCCAAACGACCTTGACGCCAAGCGATCCAAACCAGGCTTTCAACTTGAGAAAATGCTGGCCCGCCAAAATTTCGGTCGGGGCCATAAAAGCCGCCTGGTAGCCCGCTTCAACCGCCTGGCAAATGCAAAGCGCCGCGATGATCGTTTTTCCGCTTCCAACATCACCCTGTAAGAGACGTCGCATCGGGAAAGTCTGTGCAAGGTCCTTGCGTATTTCGTCAAAAACGCGCGCTTGCGCGCCGGTCAAATCGAAAGGCAGGGACGCGAGCAGGTTTTCAGCCAGTTTTCCGCCCGACGCGAGCGCGGGTGCGCCTTTTTGGCGCCGCGCGAGGTAGGCGCGCCTCAAAGAGAGTTGTTGCGCAAGCAACTCGTCGAATTTGATCCGGCGCCTGGCCGGGTGCGAACGTTCCTGTAATTCGTTTTCATCCGCATCAGGCGGCGGCGCGTGCAGCAGGCGAATCGCGTCGGAATACGCGGGCAGGCGCGGTGGACATGATGCCGGATCGATACAGTCGGAAAGATCGGTTTTTTGGATTGCTTGCGCGATGAGACGTCGGAGCGCGGCTTGCGAAACGCCCGCCGTCGTTGGGTAGACCGGCGTCAGCGCGCGAGGGAGAGCTTCGTTTTCACCGACGCTCCGGCAGCGCGGATGGATCATTTCCGGCCCGAAAAAACCCGGACGAAGCTCGCCGAAAATTCGCATTTTCCGCGCGCCTTCGCGCGCCTGCTCAAACTGACGCGTTTGGCTCGCGTAAAAATTGAGAAAGCGCAGGACGATTTCCCCGCTGGAATCGGCGGCTTGAACGATAAGCTGACGGCGCGGACGATATTGAATTGAGACGTCGATAACACCGACTTCGATCTGGACCGGCGTCCCCCAAACCGCGTCGGCGATTTTTGTCAGCTCCGTTTCGTTCTCATAGCGGATCGGCAAGTGCAATACGAGATCGTCCAACCGGAGCAGGCCCAGTTTGCGGAGTTTGGCTTTCAGAGCGGGCGGCGCATTGACTTCGTCGGCGGCTTGCATTGGCCGGTCAGGCGGTCATTTCGGCAAAACCAGGACCGCGTCGGCTTCGACGAGCGCGTTGCGCGGCAGCATGGCGACGCCGAGCGCCGCGCGCGCGGGGAAAGGCTCGGCGAAATAGCGCGCCATCGTTTCATTGACCTTTCCGAAATTCTCCATGTCCGTGAGGTAGATATTGAGCTTGACGATATCGGAAAGAGCGCCCCCCGCCGCTTCGGAAACGGCTTTCAGGTTTTCGAAAACGCGCTCGATCTGCGCGTCGATTCCGTCGACGAGTTCCCCGGTCGCCGGATCAAGGCCGATCTGCCCCGAGAGATAAACGCATCCGCCGACATCGACCGCCTGCGAGTAGGTTCCAATCGCTGCGGGAGCCCCCGGAGTCGAGATTATCGTTTTCCTTGACATGATATTATCCTGGAATGTCTTAAAATCCACGCTCACCGCGCTTCGAAATTTTCCCGCTTCCTGTTTCAGCGCCGCCCCCTCGGATTCAGCACCACGGCGTCGATTCCAAGCGCTTTCAGCCTCGCCTGCGCCGCGGTCATCTCCGCTCGGTTCTTGAACGGGCCGACATGGACGCGCGCTTCGATCGTCGAGGGAATTCCTTCGAGCGTCAAGCGCGCATGCAATTCTTCAGCGCGCCGCGGATCGGAAAAAACACCGGCCTGCAAGCCGATGCCCGAGTAGAGACGACTCGCCGACGCCAACGGCAGCGATGCAACCGACGGCCGGCCCTCGACACGCGAGGGCGGCAACTCGGATACTCGAGGACGCGAGGGCGGCAGGACAGGCGTCGGCGAAATTTCCGGTCGAGGCGGCGCGTCGTCTTTCGGAATCCCCCGGTCAACAGGCGCCGCCGACCCTTCCAGCACCGGCGGCGGCGCAGGCCTGACGCGCGGACGATTCGACCGGCTCCCCGATTCGACGGGACCAGGACCGTCGGCTCCCGGTGCGCTTGTCCTTGTCTTCGGCGCCTGGGGGTCGGTCGGTTCAGACACTCTTTCCACTCTCGGATCTTCGATCCTCCGCGTTGGCGTGGGACGGGAGGAAGCGGCTTTCGGCGCTTCCGGCCTGGGTTCCTCGATTTTCCCCGCATCGGGGGAATGCGGCGTATCCGGCGCGACCGGCGGCGCTTCGAGCGCAACGGGTGGCGACGCTTCAAGCGCAACAGGCGACGGCGCATCGAAAGCGGCGGGTGGAGGATCGGATCGTCTCGGCGGAACCGGAGGAGTAGATGGAAGCGAAAACACCGGTTCGTCCTCCTCATCCTCGATGCGTTGACTGTTGAAATGATCGAAGAGCGCCAGCCCGCCCAAGAGCGCGACGATCATCAGCACGGCAAAAACCATGCGCCCGATCAGTTTGCTCCGGATACCGGAGAGTTCGCCGTCTTCCAGACTTTTTTTACGCACGTAAAGCTCCTTTGAATGCCTTCAAAGCCTCTCAGCTCCCATTATCGCGGTTTCTGATGAGCGCGACCACCAGTTCGGCCTCGGCGCGCGATATTCCGCAAAACTGCGAGATGCTCTCTATGCTTTCTCCCTGCGCGGCCATTTGCATGGCATCATTATAAAAAGGCGAAATCGGCGGAATCGCGGCTTTCCCTTCCTCGATTTCCGCTCTTTCGGCTTTCTCCACCGTTTCGCGGCAGGCTTCACGCAAGAGGAGTATTTCCGCGCGCAAACCGCCGACTTCCTTGCGGAGCTGGTCGATTTCGCGTTCGAGGGCAAGTACCTTCTTCTCGGTTTTTTGCGAGGACGCCTCGTCCTGGAAATCGCGCAGTGCGGGTTCCTGCGGCTCGTACATCGCCGAAAATTTTCGCCGCGGCTGGCTTTTTTCGAGCGGCGCCTCCGGAACGGGGAGAACTTCGGGGGATTGCGGCGGATCGGTTTCCATCGCCGTGTAGGCGACAACAGCCGGATGAGGCTGGGGAAGGTCGAAAAGGTCGAGCGGGGACTTTTCCCGCTTCAGGTTGTTGATTCGAAAAAAAACAAAAACAGCATAAATCGCCAAAAGTACGCAAACGGCTACCAGAAGCTCACGCCAGCTCAGATTGGCCAACATTCAAGACTCCCCCGCTCTCAAGAATCGTGCGCGTATTATCCTGGAAGCCTGTCGGACTTGACCAAATCGGCTGCAAAAAGTGGGAAGACGGCCTGTTTTCCCCCGTGGATTGGTACGAATAGAACAACAATTCGTACCAATTCCCGAGAAAAACTTCTCTCGTCTCCCATTTTTTTCGCTTCGATCCATCAAATCCAACAGGCTCCTGGAAACTCGAGGCCGCCCCCGAGCTTCCCCGGAGGATTCACCGAAAGTTTTTCGCTTAGCGCCTGTTTATAATTTTCGTGAGTGTAAGCCAAGAAAGCAAGATGAGCGAACGCAAACGGGTGTTGAGCTTTTTTCGCTCACAGTTCTTTCATGACCGACGGTACTTCTGCAAGCAAGCGAGACCGCGTTAGACGATCCAGCGTTGGAACACACCCTGAAGGCGCGCGGATCATTGCACCCCAGGACAGGTACTTACTCGCGTCGGATTACTCTGCCGCGAATTCAAAAGACCATGAACGAGTTTTGTGAAAGACTCTACCAAAAATCGTTTTTCGGGAAGGCTTTTTAGATGGTATATACTCTCCCCGGAAGGAAAAAGTTTTTTCCGCATGAAATGGCGAAACCCGCAACGATTCGGTCAGTCCCTGCGAACTCCATGATAATCATCGACCTTGCTTGTAATCACGGTCATTCATTCGAAGCGTGGTTTCAATCTCACGACGTTTACGAAGCACAGCGCGGCAAAAGCTTGATCGCTTGTCCAGGTTGCGGCTCCACGGAAATCACGCGCGTGCCTTCGGCGATCCGCGTCGGAAAAAACCGGGCCAGCGCAGCGCAAACGGGATCAAAGCCGCTTTTGGAAGACGCCGCCTTGTTTGCCCAGTTTCAGCGCGTCCTTGAGCATATTCTTTCCGACAGCGAGAATGTGGGAGGAAATTTCGCGAACGAAGCGCGCCGAATTTTTTACAACGAAGCGCCACGACGCGCGATTCACGGCGAGGCCAGTCTCGCGGATTATGAGGAGCTTCAGGAAGAAGGCATTGAAATCATGCTGATTCCCGCGATCCTGAAGCGGGAAAATATCAATTGATGATCCGAACCCGGGCGATTATTCCCCGATGCGCGCGCCAATTCCCCGATGTCTCATTACCGGAGGGCGTCTGCCCAGCAGTTCGGCGTTTCGTATAAGCGGACGCGCTCGATCCGCAAACGATACCCGAAAACATTGCCGAAGACATTGTCGAGGATTTCGAAGGCCGCGTTCGCCAAGTTTTCGGCGGTAGGGATGCTGTCGAACACAACGGTTTTATGATTGGGAATCGATTGCAGGAAATCGACGAGGGCGCGGTCTTCCG